>CAMVKM010000018.1 GCA_947168085.1 uncultured Clostridia bacterium
TAGCAAGTTATATAAGGTATAACGCCAAAGCAGACTATGGAGACAAGACTCTTCAAGGAGAAAGAAATATGAGTTGGTCTGAAATTTGGGAAGCTATGCTAAACTTTTTTAAAACAAGTGGCGTGGCATTAGTTAAAGCGCTTTTAATTTTTATCATTGGTTATGTTGTTATTCGCGTTGTTCTTGTTATTTTAAAGCGTATTTTTAGAAAAACAAAGATGCAAACGGTTGCGCAGAATTTTTTAATTTCGCTTATTAGGTTTGCGCTTTATTTAATTTTAATTATTATGATTTTAGCTTCAATGGGTGTAGAAATCACTGGAATTGTTGCGGCACTTGCATCAGCAGGTCTTGCAATTGGCTTAGCGCTTCAAAACAGCCTTTCAAACATTGCAAGCGGAATTGTTTTAATGGTTGCTCAGCCTTTTAAAGAAGGTGATTATGTTAGCCTTAATGGGCAAGAAGGCAAAGTTAAAAACGTAAAAATTTTAACAACAGCAATTGTGTCACTAGACAACAAACTAATTGTTTTGCCTAACTCGGTTGTGGCAAACAACACAATCATAAATTTTTCAAACAGAAAACAAAGACGTGTTGATTTTATGTTTTCAGTGGCTTATGAATCAGACATTCAGCTTGTTAGAGAAACAGTTTTAAATGTTATGAAATCTAATGGAAAGGTGCTTTTAAAACCAGAACCATTTTGCTCAATCAAAGTTTTTAACAGCAGCAGCGTTGATTTGTTTGCTTACTGTTGGTGTGATACAGAAGATTATTGGGATGTGTTCTTTTATGTTATGGACAATGTGTTTAATGAGTTTAAGAGAAACGGCATCACAATTCCATACACCCAAGTTGAAGTTAGAATGCGAGAAGACAAAGTTAAAATGCCTGTTATTGATCGACAGTTAGAGCGCGTTGAAAAAGAGAGGCAAAAAGAAAAGAAAAGTAAGTTTGATGAATTTTTAGAAGAATTTGAAAAAGCACCATCAAACAAAAAAGAATTTCAAGAGTGGAAAGAACAAAGGAAAAAAGAAAAACAAGAAAAAGCCGAAAAGCGTAAACAACAAAAACTTGAAAAACAGCAAAAAAAGCAAAAAGATAAAAAATAAAAACAGCAATTTTGCTGTTTTTTTTAATCTTTTACTTCTGCAAAGTCAAAAATGGTTGATTGCAATGGTTCTTTTGCTGCTGTTTTTCTGGGACGCTTGTTTTTTATGCGCTGCATAACCATTTCGGCTTCAAGTTTTTGCTTGTCCGGAATTTTTGATGCTTTTTCTGCCTGTTTTTTTGGATGTGTTTTTGTTCTTTGGCTCTTGGCTTTTTCGGCAATCTCTTTTGATTTAACAACTTTGTTTATTAATTGTTGATTTTGATTTTGTGGTTTTGTGTTTGTTGTTTTAATAACCGAAGTTTTTGTAACATTAACTTGGTTTGTGTGAGGTTCGTTTCCGTTTTTCTTGTCTTCATGTTCAAGTTGTTCTTTGACTTGCATTGCCAAAAGTGGAAATTCCATAACGTTTGCATAAATCACAGATGTTACATCTTTGCCTTCTAATTCGTGAAGTTTAACCCATTTTCCAGCTTCTCTTGGTTCAGGAGATATTGGCAAATTCTTTATTTTTTTATTAAATCTTCCAACAGTTGCGCCTGAGCAAAATGGCAAAAGCTCATTAAAAACCTTGCTGCCGCCTGTCACATAAACTTTTGTTTTTTTACGGGAAAGTTTTTTAAGTTCTTTTTCAAGTTCCAAAAAGTTTTTACAATTTGTTGCATCTTCAAACATTTTTTTGGATTTAAATACAATCATGTTAAAATCTTTTGTTAACCCAAGTTTTTTTAGTGCTTCAAAAAGTTTGTCATCAACTATAATGGTACTTCTTTTTGTGATGTTGTTAAATATAAATTTTTTGCACTCTTCAAAATTATACCAGTTGTAAATTTCTCCAAATGAATTGTCTGTGCATAAAATTGCTTTCATAAAATTTTTCTTCTCCTTTTTAATTTAAGTTTAGAGTGTTATTTGCAGGTGTTTTTGATTGTTTGTCATTTAAATCACTTTCAACAACTTGTTTAACTTGCTCATAAATTGGTGTTGTTTTTGCAATTAATCTTTCACCCAAAAGTTTTTTATCAAATTCAGCCATAGCGTCGCTTACAGAATCTGTTGCAAACATGTCAACAGTTTGTCTTGTTTTGTTGTTTGAAATTATGCACAAATATTTTTTGTCGCCAAAATCTTTAAATCCACTTTTGTCAAAATGAGCAAAGCATTTTGCTTGGTCAGTTCTGTCAAAGAAAACCAAAGTTTTTCCCTTAACAAAATCAATCATGTTTGTTTCTGGGTTTGTTTCAAACAAACCTTCTTGCCAAAAATCATTTTTGCGTTCAAGTCTGCCTTCAAAGTCTTTGCAGTCATTTGTTTTTCCTTCAAAAACAGTGTTGTTTTCAAGGTGAACTTTTACATTTCCACAAACAAAAGTGTAGTCCATTAAAAATTCGCCGTCAAACCAATCCCCAGATGGGCTGCAAGATGTTTTTCCAAAAAATCTCTCTTCTTTTTTTGCGTTAAATTTTTTCTCGCCAATTGCTGTAACAATTTCATCGTTGGCTGTAATTTCTTCTTCAATATGTCCTTCCAAAAGTTCAAAATTTGAATCAAAAAGTCCATTTTTTAAAAGAATTTGTTTACCATCTTTTTTGCCAACAAGAGTTCCAAAACTTGAGATTTCTGCATTTTGTTTTTCAAATATGGAAGGTTTTGTTGTTATGTCAAAATGTGAACCATCTTCTTTTGTAACAAGGTCTCTTGTTTTTCCTTCAAAAACAAGGTTGTCATAGTTTTCATTTTTAACAGTTTGTCTAAAGTTTCCACTAACAAAATCATTTTTTACAAAAAGTTGTTTTGGCATTCCATTTTGATTTTTGTCAAACTTAACTTCGCTTTTAAATTTTCCTTTCTTAAAATCACCATTTAAAAAACTTTGTTCACCTGAAAAACTGTAACTGTTTCCATTTTTTACAAGAGTTCCAACAATTTTGTTGTTTGTGTTGTCAATCAAAATTTTTGCATTGTCAATTGAAAGATCATCAAAAAAGTTTCCAACAATGCTTTGTTTGAATCTTGAAGACAAAAATGTTCCATGGTAGCTAATGTGTCCTTGTTTGTCAACATGCTTTGTTGCCTTAAAACTTTCTGTTCCGTCAACCATGCTAATGTCGCCATTTGTCATAACAATGTTAAAAGCATAGGGGGTAATGGCCTCATTTTGCAAAAAGAAATCTCCAAAATCTTCACTAACATTGTGAAATGTTTGTCCAAGCTGTTTTTTTCTTGAAAAAGAAAAATCGCCAGTTAAAATGTTTTGAAAACTTTCTTGTGATAAAGACAAAACGCCTTTAATTTTTCCGTCTTCAAATTCTCCAACCAAATTAGCATAGTTACTTGGGTTTTCTTCGTCTTCAAAAAGTTTGATTTCAGCTTGACCTTTCAAGCACTTAAAAACAGGTTTAACAACTCCAAAAGTTTTGTTTTCAACAAATTTTTTCTCAAAATCTTCACCATTACTGTTTGGCTTTCTCATCAAAAATGTGCCTTTTAGGGTGCTTTTGTCAACAAAAGTTTGCGTTCCAACAATTTCCGTTTGACCATCTTTGTTAACAGCTTCACCTTCAAAAACATCATTAAATTGTTGCGTTATTCTAAATTTTGTAACATCCAAATTTCCATCTTGGCTTAAACTGCCTTCCAAAAAGTCACCATTTTTGTAACTAATTGTTCCACTAATCCATTTAAGGTTGTCAAATTCACCTTCAAAAACATCACCCTTTGGTGAAATAGCTTTTCCACTAACAAAATTGCCTTCCTTAAATCTTCCGTCAAGAATGGTTCCGTCTTTAAAAATGAGTTTTCCATAACCTTCTGGTGTTGTTGTTAGTTTTCCGCTGATAATTTGACCGCTGTAGAGCCCTTTTTGCTTTTCTAAAGTAAATTTAACATCTTTAACATTTTTTGTTTCAACCATGCTTTAACCCCTTTTTTGATACTAATATTTTACCACAAAATGCCAAAATTGTCAATATCACTAAAAGCAAAAACAATTGGGTTAGTGTGAAATTTGCCTTGAAATCTCTAAAAAACTTGCTTTGTCGTTGTCACACATCCAAACAATTTTAAAAAGACTTGGAAATCCTTGATTTTGCAGGCGTTTGTCAAGGCCTTCTGATGATTCTTGAAAACGTGGGTTTAGTTCCAAAAACCAAATTTTTTCGTTTTTGTCAACAACAAATTTTGCTCCACCAATGCCGTTGTATTCATATTTAATTAGCTTTTGAATTAGTTTTTTTGTTTCATCAAAAATTTTGGTTTTTGTTTCATCTAAAAGATTGTCAAAATCTTCAAAGCTCCAGCCAACATTTTTGATTCGTATGTCCATTTTTTGTTTTTCAACAAGGCCATCAAACACAACAAAATTGTTTCCACTTATGGCAAAATGCACATTTACAACAATTCCTTCAACAAAAGGGCAAACTTCATACTCAAAATGGTTTTTTATTTTTAGTCTAACTCTCGAGTATCTTTCTGGGTCACGGTCCAAAACAAAAGTTCTCATTCCGCCATAGGCAAAAGGTTCTTGCACCACCCATTTTTCAAATTTTTTTCCAAAAGCACGGTCAAGCAGTTGTGGCACAATTTCATATTTTATGAGTGTTTTGCTTTCCAAAACATTAACACAATCCTTAAAAACTTTTCGTGCTTCATATTTGTTTGTGCAAATTCTAACAATTTCTGGTGGAATTTTACAAACATCTTTGTGTTTGTCAAGCATGTTAAATTGTTTGCAGTAGGGGTCATAAAACATAAATTCAGCTTCGGGGTCTTGCAGCATGATGTCATAAATTGCTCTGTCATAAAATTGGCAAATTTTTAAAAACCAATCAGGTTCTTTGTAGTTTATGTCAAAACCATAGTAGTCCTTAAAACAAACAACGCCGTGCCTTGGGTGGTTTGGGGTTCTTACAACAATGTTTCCAGCAAAAACATTTTGGCTGTGTTTGGTTAGGTCTTGTTCAAAACCGACAAAGTAAAGATGCCCTTTTACGCCAACAGGTTTTTTTGGCAGGGGGTGTGTTTGTTTCTTTGGTTGCGCATTTTTGTCTAGGTAAAAAATGCTTCGTGGTCTGCCAAGTTTTTTCTTAGCACAACAGATGTTGTCTTTTTCTGTTTTTGAGTTCATAAATTCTCCTTTTTGGTTGTTTTTATTTTAATAAAAAATGCTTTTAAAGTCAAGCAAAAACAAGATTTTGTAAAAAATTTTTAAAAAATAGTTGTCAAAACAATTTAATGATTTGCAAAATTTTTAATTTTGTGCTAAACTAAAAACAAGGAGAAGTTTTATGAAAAGATGCAATTGGTGCAACACAAAAAACAAACTTTATGTGGACTATCATGACAACGAGTGGGGTGTTTTGAATTTGGACGAACAGCATTTGTTTGAAATGCTGATTTTAGAAGGTTTTCAGGCGGGTCTTTCGTGGGAATGTGTTTTAAACAAACGAAAAGATTTTGAAATTGCTTTTGAAGGTTTTAATCCAGAAAAAGTTTGTAAGTTTGATGACAAAAAAATTGAAAGCCTTTTAAGTAATGACAAAATCATAAAAAACCGTTTAAAGATTTTGGCAAGCATCAAAAACGCACAAGTTTTTCTGCAAATTCAAAAGCAGTTCAAAAGTTTCAAAAACTTTTTGCTGTCTTTTACAAATGGCCAAATTTTTTATGAAACACAAAAAACAACATCACCACTTTCGGACAAAATTTCAAGTGAACTTAAAAAGCGTGGCATGAAATTTGTGGGTTCAACAATCATTTATTCTTTTTTGCAGGCTGTTGGAATAGTGAATTCTCATGAAAAAAATTGTTTTTTGTTTAAACAATCTTAAAAAGACCAAGCAACTTGGTCTTTTTGTTTTTAGGAATTTAAAACATAGTAAATCACCTTGTTTTAGGGTTTTTTAGGCAATTTTCTACTGCTGGTAGAGTAAAAAACTTGTCTAAACAAACAGTAGAGAGTGTGTCTACAAACTGGGAAAAATGTGTAGAGCAAAAAAGGCTTAAAATTACTTGCAAAATGTTAATATTTTTTGTAATATCAGAGGCATACAACGGGAGGAAAGAGATATGACAGTGTTTCAAATTCTTTTAAATTCAATGATGATTTTTTGTGTTTTGGGCACAATTTTGTTTTTAATTTATTACAGTCCAAGACTAAAAGGTTGGTTTCACGCTTTAGACAAGCAGAAAAAACTTGTTAATCCAAAAAAGAACAAAATTGCAGTGCTTGTTCCAGCCAGAAACGAAAGTGAAGTTGTTGGGGCGCTTCTTACAAGCTTAAACAATCAAACGTATGACAAAGAAAACTTTGATGTTGTTGTTATTACAAAAGATGAAAAAGACGAAACAAATGAAATTGCTAAAAATTTTGGAGCAGAAGTTTTTGTTGTTCCAGAAAAGGTGAACAAAAGTTATGATGTCGACAAATTTTTAAAAAAGGTTTTAAGTGAGAGCCCAAACAAGTATGATGCTTATCTTATTATGGACGCTGATTGCATCATGGACAAATGTTGTTTGGAAGAATTTAACAACGCTTTGTCAACGGGAGCACAAGTTGTGCAGGCAAAAAAATTAATTAAAAACTATCTTGTTGGTGGCAAAAAATCAAGCAGCATTTGGTCAAAATGTAATGGTCTTATTTGGACAATGATTGATGAACTTGGAAACAAACACAAAACAGCAGAAAAAGCAACAAACATGACAATTGGCACTGGAGTTATGATTAGAGCTGATGTTGTTAAGGAAATTGGTGGTTTTCCTTACAAACAAACACTAACTGAAGACATTGAGTTTATGTTTGATTGTGCTTTGCATAATTACAAAACTTTTTACTACAGTCATGCAAAAATTTACATGGAAGAAGCAACAAGCCACGACATGACAAACAAAAGACGCAGTCGTTGGATGACCGGAGTTGTGGACAGCACACGAATTTACAAAAACAAATTAAAAACCTTGCCAAAAACAAAACAAAACAAACGCAATTACTACTACACAACTTGTATCGAAAAAGTTTATGCCTACATTGGAATGTGGAGCATGTTTTCGGCAGCTTTTGGAATTATGAGTTTTGTTTTGGGAGTTGTTGGAAATGCTGATTGGGTTTTGGCATTGATTTACTGTGGTGTTAGCGTTTTGGCAATTTATCTGTCATTTTTTGCTCTCACGCTTGCGTGCTTTGTTGCGGACTATGAAAACCTAAAACTCTCGTTTTGGGGAAAATTGGCAGTGCTATTTTTCCATCCAATTTTTTACATGGAATACATTCCAATTGTTGCAAAAGCAATTTTGGGCAAACAAACAAAAGTGTGGGAAGTTATTGAAAGAGTTAAAGCAATAAACAATACACAAATTGGTTTTGAACCAATTGAAAATGTAAAATTAAATCAAATTAATGGTGAAATTTAATGAGTTATTTAGAAATTGAACAAACAATAAAAGAACTTGAAAGGCAAGGCAAGTTTGACCAGCATGTGGCGCCAATCGATTTTGAACACGCCGAAATTGTTGATGAAAATTTTGATTACTTTCACAAAAGTTTTAAAGACAAATTTAAAAGATTTTTTCAAAAAATTTTTGTGGTTAATCCTTATTCCTTTTTTAAAAACAATGTTGAAAACAAAGTTAAAGTTTTTGGAAGAGAAAACCTAAAAAATTTGGGGGCTTGCATTGTAACTTGCAACCATACAAACATGTGCGATTGTTTGGCTGTTAAAAAAGCGCTTAAAACAAGAAAAGTTAAAATTACTGGTGCGCCATTTAACAACAGAAATTCATTTTTTGGAAAAATGATGAACGTTGGTGGTTTTATGCCAATGGGAAGCAACATAAAAGGCACACGAAACTTTCAAAATGCTTTGCAAGTTTTTTTGAAAAATGGGTTTAAAATTGTTTTTTATCCAGAACAAGCCATGTGGCCAGGCTATGAAAAACCAAGGCCATTAAAACCAGGAGCTTTTCATTATGCTGCAAAATTTAATGTTCCGGTTTTGCCGATTTTTATAACATATCGTCACACAAACAAAACAAGAAAAGATGGAACGCCAATTAAGTTTATGAATGTTCACATTTTAAAACCAATAAATTCAGACAAACAAAATGAAAGAGAAAAAGCACAAGATTTGATGATGCAAAATGAAATTTTGTGGAAAAAGTGCTATGAGCAAAATTGTGAAAAAAACTTTAAGGAAAAATTATGTTAAGATATTATTTAATTTTTTTGTTTGGCTCGCTTTTTACTTTAAGTGCGGTAAACGTAGCAATTGGAACGCCTTTTTGGCACACAATTTTGTGTGTTTTTGGCGGTGCTGTTTTAATTTTTTTGCTTGATGCTTGGATTGCTTGGATTTTGCATGCGCTTCCAGAAAAATGGTTTTCACACAAATTTAAAATTTTTCATGTTTCAAAATTTGAACGAAAGTTTTTGGAAAAAATTGGAACAAAAAAATGGAAAGACAAAGTTCCTGAAATGGGGCAGGTTTGTGATTTTAAAAAGAACAAGTTGGGAGCAATTGAAGAAAATTACATTACAAAATTTTTAACCGAAACATGTTATGCTGAAGTTATACATATTTTTATGGCACTAATTGGAGTGGGTGTTTTGCTTGTTATTCCTTTAAGTGAATTTTTCAACATTTCACTTTGGCTAATTTTAATTAATTTTGTTTTAAATGTTCCGCCAATTTTAATTCAACGTTACAATCGCCCAAAACTTGAAATTGCATTAAAGCGTGCCCAAAGGCAAAACACAAAAACGGCTTGAAATTAAAGCCGTTTTTGTGTTTTTTTAAAAAATTTTTAAAAAATTCAAAAATTTGTTTTTTGTCCAAAATTTTGAACTAAGTAAACCAAAAAATTTTAAATTTAATGTTTTTAAACGATTTTTTCACATTTTTTTAAGTTTTTTTGCCAAAATTTTTGCAAATAAGAATATTTTTTTGCGATTTTGAAGAAAATAATGTTACAAACACACAATTTTTTGCGTGATTACTTACAAAAAAATGCACTAAACCCACAAAATTTGGTTGACATAACAATTAAAAAAATGTAAAATTTTGCTATACTAGATTGCTTGTACTTTATTATAAGAAAAGGAAAAACTAAAAAAAAGGAGAGAAAATGAACGTCAACAAAATTGCGCTTGAAAAACATAAACAGTGGCAAGGGAAAATTGAAGTTAAAGCGCGAATTGGTGTTAAGGACAAAAAAGACTTGATGATTGCCTACACTCCTGGTGTGGCAGCCCCGTGTCTTGCTATTGCAAAAAACCCACAAAAAAGCTTTGAACTTACAAGACGCTGGAACACTGTTGCAGTAATCACTGACGGCACGGCTGTTTTGGGGCTTGGAGACATTGGACCAGAAGCTGGCATGCCAGTTATGGAAGGCAAATGCGCACTCATGAACATTTTTGGCGGACTTGATGCTGTTCCTATTTGCCTAAAAACAAAAGACACAGACGAAATTGTAAAAACCATAAAACTAATTTCGGGTTCTTTTGGTGGAATAAATTTGGAAGATATTGGCGCGCCAAGATGTTTTGATGTTGAAAACAGGCTTAAAAAAGAACTAGACATTCCAGTTTTTCATGATGACCAACATGGAACGGCAATTGTAACAGCGGCAGCACTTTTGAATTCGCTTAAACTTGCTAAGAAAAAAATTGAAGATGTCAAAATTGTAATCAATGGTCCAGGGGCAGCAGGAATTGCAATTTGCAAATTTATGTTTAAGCTTGGAGCAAAACACATTACAATGGTTGGGCGGCATGGAATTTTAGTTTCTGGGGACAAAACACTTTCGCCTGCAAAACAAGAAATTGCAAAACTTTGTAAAACCAAAAAAGGCGGAACGCTTTCAGATGCTTTAACCGGCGCTGATGTTTTGATTGGAGTGTCTGCACCAAATTGCATCACAATGCAGCAAATTAAATTAATGGCAAAAAAACCAATTGTTTTTGTTTGTGCAAATCCAATTCCAGAAATTGCACCACAAAAAGCAAAAAAGGCAGGAGCTTTTGTTGTTGGAACCGGTTCTTCAGAGTTTCCAAACCAAATTAACAATGTGCTTGTTTTTCCGGGAATGTTTAGGGGTGCGTTTGACGCCAAAGCAAAATCGATTAATGATGAAATGATGATTGCGGCAGCAAATGCTATTGCAAAAAGTGTGCCAAAAGAAAAACTTTCAACAGAATTTGTTTTGCCGCTTGCGTTTGACAAATCAGCACATTTGGCTGTTGCAAAAGCTGTTAAACTTGCAGCACAAAAAACAAAAAACATAAGAAAATAAAAAAAGGGAAAAAATTATGACAAAAACCATAAAACAAATTGGATTGTTTGTTCTTGCTTTCGTGCTTATTTTAGCCACAGCACTTGTTTTCACGGCATGTGGTAAAAACGAACAACAAAAACAAAAATTTACTGTCACTTTTTATGTTTCTCAAAGTGACGGAACAAATGCCGTTTACACAACGGCACAAGTAAAAGATGGAAACAGAGTTACAAAACCAGCTGACCCAACTTTTGATGTGGCAACAAAAGTGTTTACTGCTTGGTACAAAGATTCTGAATTCACACAAGTTTGGAATTTTGCTGTTGACCAAGTAACAAAAAACACCGACCTTTTTGCTGGTTTCCGTGAAATCACAACTTATCCATCACAAATTCAAATGGCAAATGAGCCTTGCACAAGCAAAATCACATGGACACAACTGGCATTAACAGAAGGCAACTACACTGTTACAATTACAGACAAAGATGGAGTGCAAACACAAATTGCTGGAACAACAAGTTTTGATGAAGAAAACTATGTTGTAACTTTTACTCCAACAACTGTTCCACAAGGTGGAATTTATGGTGTTAGAGTTACAGACAGTGAAGAAACAACATCAGCTGTTGCAAACAACCAAAAGTTTTGTGGGGCTGGAACACAAACAAACCCATATCTTGTTTACTCTTCATTAGACTTTAACAAAATTAGAACTGCAAATGTTGCAGAAAATGTTTACTTTAATCTTGCAGCAGACATAACAATTGAAACTTTCCGTGAAGAGCAAAAAGACTTTACTTTTAATGGAAATCTTTTGGGAAATGGTTACACAATTACGCTTGCAAACGCAAGTGCAGCGCCAATTTTTAAGATTGGTGAAAATGGAACTGTTTCAACTGTTACCATTGCTGGAAGCATTTCAAGTGAAAATGACAGCGTTGGTGGGCTTGCAGATTTTAACTACGGAACTGTTTCAAAAGTTAGAATAATTGCAAACGTAACAAGCACAAGCGGACGTGTTGGAAGCGTTGGACTTGCAAATGCTTTGAATAATGATGCCGAAGATGGCACTCGTGGAATTGCTGGTGGAATTGTTGGAACAAACTTTGGATTAGTTTCAAATTGTAAAATTTTAACAACCACATCAAGTGATGGAGTTGTAAAAGCAAAGATTGGTGGTGGCTGCATTGTTGGACTTAACGAAACAACAGGAATTGTGGAAAAGTGCACAAGTGAAGGTTGTTTGGGTGCTTGGAACTCTACTGAAGTTGGAAAATCACTTTCAAACTACTCTTACTCAGGCGGAGTTGTTGGAATTAACAAAGGAATGGTTAAAGAATGTAGTTTGGAAGGCAGTGGAAAAGTTCTTGCTCAACGCTATGCTGATGAAACAAGCATTGTTGCAGGAACAAACAACACAGTGATTGGTGGAATTGTTGGGTACAACATGCAAAATGCCACTGTTTCAAAATGTTTGTATTCTGGAATTCGTGTTCACGGAGATGAAAACGTTGGCGGAATTGTTGGACTTAACGCTGGAACAGTTGAATTTTGTATGAGTGAAGGACTTGCTCATTCATCGACAGGGATTTCATATGTTGGAGGAAGAGACTATGTTGGTGGTCTTGTTGGAAAAATGGAACTTGGAAACAATGACCAACCACTTGGAGTTGTTAAAAACAGTTTTTCAACCGTAAATGTTTATGCTTATGGCACCAATGCAAAAGCATGGTCAATTTCAGAATTTGCAAATGATTGCTTGTATCTTGAGGCAAATCCAACAGAAAAAGAAGAAACAGCAGCTTTAACTGACCCAACAGGTTTAAATTGTGCTGTTTTAACAGCAACAAAAAATTCTGATGGAAACATGGTTGTTGCAAGCTCTTTTGTTACTGCTTTAAACGGTACAACTGATAATTTTGTTTATGACAACAGTGATGCAGTTAAGACCATTAAATTAAATATCACAAAAGAACCTGAACTTCATACAACTCTTAGACTTTTTAATGGTACAACAGAAAAAGACCCAATTGAAATTTATGAAACAGGGCAAGTAATAACATTGCCTGAACAAGGTTATCGTCTTGATGGTTGGGCTCTTGAAAATGGTGGGGAAATTGTGTTTGCTCCGTCAACAGTGTTTGATTACTACAAACTTGTGAATAACAACATCACAGCACTTTATGCAGTATACAGTGAAATTCCTGTTGCTGAAGAAGATCTTGTTATATATGTTTATGAAGCGTCAAAAGCTGAGGGTGGAACAGAATACTTTAATAAAGAAACAGCAAACAAAATTGTTAACAAATTTATTGAGTTAAATGGTCTTGAAAGTGTAAATGTTCGAGTTGAATTTTATCGTGGCAGTGTTGGGAATGGTGGACTTAGTGATATTATCAAATCAGAATATGTTGATGTTGTGTTTGGAATTAGAGCAAATGAAACATTTTCAAACATCAACAAAAAAGATATGTCTTTAACTAATCTTAATGCGCCAGAAAGTAACCTTAATCTTACTGAAGCTGACATCAAAGGTGGTGGTTCTATGCGTAGAGCGGCACTTTTAACAGAGAGAGAATGGGCAATTAAATTCTTTAGTTATGTTACAGGGCTTTCGGCTACAACAGCGCAAGTAACATTTGTTGTTGATGAAACTTCAACAACTGGAACAG
This sequence comes from uncultured Clostridia bacterium, assembly GCA_947168085.1. Lineage (GTDB taxonomy): Bacteria > Bacillota > Clostridia > Christensenellales > UBA1242 > UBA7584. The sequence goes on from CAMVKM010000018.1 coordinate 13,051, forward strand.
TTAATGAAGCTTTGTCTCAAACAATCAACGCTCCAACAGTTACTGCCCCAGAAAACCAAACATTTGTTGGTTGGGCAACAACACAAGATGCAACAGAAGCACAAATTGCTGCAACAGTAACAAAAGTTGCTTACTCACATGTTGCAACACTTTTAAACGAACAAAATCAAGTAACACTTTATCCAGTGTTTGCTAACATTGTTTATGATATGGCTGTTGCAATCATGACAAACAATAGTGTGACTGAAGCTGAGGTAACGGAGTTATTAACATTATTTAAAGCAAGTAATGCAAGTTTTGCGAATTTACAAATAAAAACTTATGTTTGTGCTGGAAATGTTGCTCCAAGTGTTGATGCTATTCAAACTGCTGGAGATGTTGATATCGTTATTGGTAGTGGTGGAAATATTGATAGCACAGCTGGTACACAATCTGGAGTTACGCTTACGATCTCAAATAAAGCGGCATTAGATTATACTCTGAATATAGATAAAGATAATGATCCATCAACAAAAGCATATTCAAAAACAGGAAGACAAGCGGCACTTATTAATTTAGAAAACAATTTTGCAAAAGCACTTTATTTGTTCGCTTGCGTAAACCTTTCTGAAGTTACATTTGTTGAAAACACAACAACACAAACAACAGTTCTTGTTAGCGACAAAAAAACAACAAATGCACCAACAGTAACAGCACCTGCTGGACAAGTTTTTGCAGGTTGGTCACTTACTGAAAATGGTGATGTTTTAATTGCTGGCGGAGCAGAAATTGCTTGGGCAACAATTTCATCTAATGTTTCAAACAAAGCATTAACTTTATATGCAGTTTTTCAAGATGAATAATCTTTAAATCTTAACTCATAAGCATGGCACCTTGTTTTTGCCGTGCTTATGTTTTTAAAAACACAAAAGGTAAAAAACCTATGGAGAAAACAAAAAACACACAGCCAAAAAAGAAATGGCTAGACAAATTAAAAATAACATTTTTAGTTTCAATTTGCATGATTATTGTTGGAGCATTTTTGTCTTCAATGGTGCTCACAGCCTTCTTTTCGGTTAGTGTAAAAACACAAAGTGTAGACACAATTCCAGTGACTTCACGTGGAATTGTTCAATATGAACAAACCGGGGTTATGGAAACATGTGTGGCAGATATCTACAAACCAAACCATGCAAGTGAAGACAACAAAGTGCCATTAGTTTTTGTTGTGCCAGGGATTAACAGAACAAAGGAAACACAATCTTCTTTTAACATTGAGCTTTTGCGTAGGGGATATGCAGTGATTTGTATTGACCCATTTGCACAAGGTGAATCAACAAGTTCTTATGAAAAACAATCAGCAACACAAGAAGGTTATGGCTTGTTTGCTTGGGTTGATTATGTGTTTGAGCACCTTGATGACGAATTTAATTATGTAGACAAAGAGTTTGTTGCTGCGGTTGGGCACAGTGCTGGTGGAAATGCTTGCCAAAAACTTGCAGAGCGTGAAGGGTTGTTGGCTCAAACAAATCACACAAAATCGAGAATTAATACAGTTTATATCACTGGATACATTCGTGATTTCACTTGGAAAACAACAGCTTGCAATGTGGGAATTAGTTATTCTCAAAGAGATGAAGGTGCTTTTCAAAACAAAACAGCACAAAAACAAAACGGCATAAGAGAAAAAGATCCACAAAGCCGAACAGATCAAGACAATTGGTGGCTTGGAGTTGGTCCATCAGATCTTAGATATGCTGATGAAAGTGTGGCACTTGCAAATTATCAATTAAAACGTTTTGATGGTTCAAGTGTTGGAAACACAGAAATAACTTATGGAGAATCAACGTTTTTGGTTCCAACTGTTGAAATTGGAAAAGTTTATGGAAATCCTTTTTCGCTAACTGCTGTTGTTGTGAACAACGAAACATGTTTGCATGCTTTTCAGCCATATGATAATGAAACAATTTCGCACATGCTTTTGTTTTTGCAAGACAATTTTGAAACGGACACAAATTTGGCAACCACCGATCAAGTTTGGTGGCTCAGAGAACTTGGGGGACTTTTAACTCTTGTTGGCGGATTTATGTTCATCTGTTGTTTGGGTGGACTACTGCTTAGAACAAAAGTTTTTGCAAGTTTGAAAGCAAATCCATTGCTAGAGCGAACAGGAAACCAAAAAGTGAAAGGACGAATTTTCTTTTGGCTAACATTTGCTGTTGGTGCAGTTTTGGCGTGCTTATCTTATATGTGGTGTGTGCAGTGGAGCGTTGAAATGTTTCCAGCAGCTTCGGGCGGCGATCAAACTTGGTTCTTTCCTCAGCGGTTTACCAATGCAATTATGCTTTGGGCTGTGTTTAATGGAATTGTGGGTGCGGCACTGTTTTTGCTAACATGGAAAATTGAACACACAATCGATTATTTAAGAGCGCTAAACAAACAACGAAAACAACAAAACAATGAAAGTTTTCAGAGTAAAGTTAAAAAAGCAAAAGTTCCACTTAGTGTTTCCAAACCAAATTATGTTTTGGAAGTTAATCAAAGCTACAGACAAAAACTTTCACCTCTTGTTATGTCTTCAAAAAATTTTGCTAAAACATTGGCGTTAGCAGCTATTTTAATTGCTTCATTTTTTGCTGTTGATATGTTGATGTATCTTGTTTGCCATGTGGACATGCGGTTTATGTTTTTGTCTGCAAGGGTAAGTTTTAATTGGCGAACGATACTTGCAATACTAATGTATATTCCGTTCTTCTTTATATTCTATTTTTCAAACTCGATGCGCGTAAACTGTGCAATGAGACCAAAAAATTGGAAAGAATGGTTAAGCCAGATTATTGCAGTGCTTGCAAACACGCTAGGACTTGTTGCAATACTTTTTGTGCAATACATTCCATTTATTCAAAACGGAATTGTTGGGTACACAGGCCTTGTTGGACCACAATGGTTGTTTGTGAACTTGTTGTTTAGCATTATTCCAATGATGGCACTACTTCCAATTATGAACAGATTATTCTTTAACATGACCGGCAAAGCATGGCTTGGTCCGCTTGTTACCTGTGTTATCTTTATTGTGATGACCGGTGGAGCAACAACAATTTATTTTGGACTTTAAAAGGTGAAAAATTATGAATTTGAAAACCAAAAGTAGGGTTTTGTGTTTAATGTTTTTGCTGTTTTCATTTTGTTTGCTTTTTAGTGCATGTTTTGAAAATGAAAATGCCAAAACTGGAACCATTTCTGGGCAATCGCTTGTTTTGGCAAATGGCACAAAATTGGTGAAGTGGGAAGGACGCCACGAATTTAAAGAAGCAGACAACATGATGTATCTTTATTACACAGCAACAGGATTTACCGTTGAATTTGTTGGAACAAAACTTGATGTAACTTTTTATTCGCAAATTAACAATGAAGCAAACAAACCATATTATCAATTTGCGCTTGATGATGAAGATTTGCCAAATGCAATACAAGGGCGCACTTTTAAACTTAATGGTGGTGAAGAAACAATTGCGCTTATTGCCAATCTTGAAAACACAGCACACACTTTAAAATGCCTTAAAATGAGTGAAGCTGCAGATGCCACAACAGCAGTAAAAGCTTTGAAAACTGATGGTTATTTTGTTCCACGTGATGAAGAAGACGACCAAGGAGCATTAAGGTTTATGTTTGTGTGTGCTTCGGGTGGTTCTGGCCATGGCAGTTTGTATTATAATAACAGCAACACAAGGGCAGCAAGAACAACAGCAAACAGCAGCAGTTTGCATGCTTTTAACTTTTTAACTGCAAGAATGTTTGGAGCAGATTCAATGTTTGTAGCACAAAGTGGTTGGGGAGTTAAATATCCAAAATCAATTTCTTCGATTTTAGATTATAGTGGAATCACCACTTCCAATTCAGTTTCTGGGGCTAAAACGACAGCAGTTTGGGATAATCAATCATGGGTTCCTGATGTGATTATATTTAATATTGGTGGAAATGATACAACTTCTTCTAACTTTGATGAAGCAGCATACAAACAAGAAGTGGTTGCAATGGTTAAAAAATTGCACGGATATTATCCAAATGCCAACATGATTTGGACACACACAAACAGTAACGCAGGAAGGTATGCTATGTCTGCCATTACTAGTGAACATTTAAATTATATTGTTCAAGTGGTTATTCCACAAGTTGGCAGCGGGCCACAACCAGTTGATCCGCAAGAAGAACAAACAATTTATGGATACGGAGCAAACAACCACAATAGCATTAAAACACACATTGCAACAGCACAAATTTTGGCTGATGCACTTCATGATAATTGGGGTTATACAGCAAGAAAAACTAATATTACTTTTGAACAATTTGAAGGCGTGTTAAAAAGGTAATGTGAAGATAATTAATGATAAAAAAAGAGTTTAGAAATCACTAAACTCCTTTTTTTTGCTTAAAAATATTAAAAGCAGTTGACTTTTTCACTAATTTTTTGTATAATACAAATTGTACCACTCGTTACTTTGCCAATCAAAATTTATCATCTGCTACTGTGGCTTTAGTAGAGAACACCACCTTGGTAAGCCACTAGGTCTAACTTTCACAACTTAATATTTTTATCGTATGCTACTGTGGCTCAGGGGTAGAGCACCACCTTGGTAAGGTGGGGGTCACGGGTCCGATTCCCGTCAGTAGCTCCATTAAAATTCCGCCAACTGACGCGGATTTTTTTATTTCATAAAAATTTGTTAAAAACAAAAAACCCGTGACGGCAAACCTTGCGGTTTGGACACTTCATGTGTTGCTTTCAAGCAAGCTTGACGCTTCCACATTCGTATTACACGGGTCCGATTCCCATCAGTAGCTCCACTAAAACGCCCATTTTATGGGCTTTTTTTATTGTCAAAATTTCACTCAAAAATATTTGCACACAAATTGCATATAAATTGCATACTTTTTGCACATAAAAAAGACCGACAATTCTCCTCAAATTGCCAGTCTTTCACTTTCCTAAAATTCGCTCTAATTCTCCCCTATTTTGTCTAAAACGACGCTATTTGCATATAATTGCATATGGAATTAAAGTCTTAATCATAATATGTGTTTATATACTCTCTCAACTCTTCATGTATTTTACAATCTATAATTAATATAGTAGCGACGCAAATAAAATGTAAATACACTAAGATCCCAATAAAAAATACTACTTTGAATCATTATTTTTTAATGGGAACAACTGGCTGTATTGAATATTAATATTATCAATAGTAACCACTGACGATGAAACGAATTTTATGTTTCCTTGGTTAAATAATAGGATGTTTGAGCCATCGCTTTTTACTGCACTTTTATACAAAATTCCATCAAAACCTTCTTTTTGAATATAGTGTGTCAATTCTTGTGTCAGGTAATAAAATGATTCAAGTTCATCACTATTCGCCTCTGCTATACTATCAACAATAACAGCAAAATTATTATCTAATAAATCATCATAATCTCTTAAATTGATGAGTTTCAGTTTCTTATGGACAACACCTTCTGCAATACTATAATTTTGAGAAATTGATGGCTTTAATTCGTATATTGTTGTTTCTGGTTCTAGACTTAAATATAAATATTCATCTTTTTTATCATTAAGTCTACCATCTTTTCTATATTGCATAGGGGGAACTCCACAATCTCCTTGTTCAAATCCATAAAAATCTGATTTTTTATATTTTCCCATAAATTCTTCTAATTTATGCATTTCTTCTGGAGAGGTTTTCCTTCCTTTTATCAAATGAGCCATAAGTATTTCGTCTGGAGAAAACTTTATATCATTTATAGACAATTTCTTTTGTTGTTTCGTTAAAAAAATACTATAAAATTCATTAATTATATCTTTTTTAAAAATGCCTGTTTGTTCAATATTATGTTTTTTTATCACTCTAGCCCTAAAAACTTTAGTATTCTTTTTTAGGTTAAATATGCGTATTTTTTTATTTTTAAAAAGTTTATCAAAATAATTGTGAATTTTAGGCGATTTAGGATGATTGGCCGCTAATATCCTAAATTGTTCCCATTCTTTTATTTGATAATCCATGAGCAACTTAATCAATGCAATATAAAGGGAATCCTCTTGTGAATAAGTTGTTTGGCATAATTGTTCATCATTTCTTTTATCTTCTTGCATAATAAATATCCTTTTATTAAAACCATTCAAATTCCAAAACAAATCAAAAGGAATTCCTATGATCTATTTCTTCTTCAATTATAGTTATCACATACATCTACAATGTTTACATTATAACATAAATTTTTGTAAATGTCCTAAATATAAAAACAAAAAAAGCCGAGGCAAAGATTTTACTCTCTACCTCGGTTCTTTTCTTCCAACAATATATCATATTTACAGCAAGTATTAATCGTATAAGCCATAAATCAATGATGATACAAAGTATTTAATAATTTACCTAAATTACAAAATAAGTTTTTTTGTCAACTTATTTGTTCTTCAAGTTTTTTAAAAAACTGTTTTATATCTTTTCTTCTATTAAATGCCACAATAGAATTTGTTACTCTTTCTTTATCTCTAAATATAATTCCTACTTTTGTTTCATTTAAAAACAAAGCATTTATATATTCAACATCAGATGCATATATTTCCCTTACTTTATAAATAAATTCATCATCTAAATTAATTTCCCCATATGTTTTATACTTATTGCTTGGTGGAATAATAGCATCCCCTTTTATTTGTGATAATTTAATCATCGGTACAAACATTTGATTATTCTCATTTTCTTTTTTAAACATAATATGATTTAATATCAACATTCTTGTTGGCGAAAGTGGAAATAATATGTGCATATGTATGTCACCGAATATGGTTGGAAAAATTTCTAATGTTGGATATATATCTGATAATAAAAACTCTCCACCTCTCGCATCAACAATTGTCATATAATATCCCATTATATCATTCATGAAATCTTGTTTAATAATTGGATCAATCACATTAGATTTATCAATATCCCTGTAAGTTCTGCATGATGCCAAACTATCAAGTTCTCTTTTCCATAATTCTTCAAAATTACCATCTGCTTGAAATTGTAAAAGAATTGTTCTAGTTGATTCATCAAATTTATTATTTTTATATTGATCCATCCGAGAATTAGATCTAAAAGATAATAAAGTTGTAAATATTCTCAACTTTTCTAATTCACTTCTAGTCAGTATTATTTCATTTTTATTTAATATTTTATTTGAGACAAGTTCGGCTATTTCACTTTCAAAAACTGAAAATTTCGATTCAATTTGTGTAGGATCATTTTGATTTAATAATTCATCTCTATACATATCTCTATTCATAAAGACACTTTTTATATTTCGTTTTTCTAATTGTGATTTCTCAATATTCCAATAGTTAACTTGACCATTATCATCATTAAAATTTTTCAAAATAAATCTAGGGATATAATGATGTTTCCTTGCTTCGTGTTTTACCATAATCATTCTCACTTAAAAATTAAACTTAAAAATTTATTACATAATACAAAATACTGCATATAAAGGAACAGATTTTATTCATAAAGTCTAACAGCAATTTCATGTTTATTTGAATAAAAATCATCTTCATTTTTACATGTTGTTTTTATTTCATTAATTTTCAAAAATAGAGTTTTCATATCGTTATTATATCATAAAAAACTTATCTTGTCAGCATTAAAACAAAAAAACGAGGCAAAGATTGATTAATACGTGCCAAACAAATGTTTGAAGTTATTACATGAAGCTTCTTTTCATGCATTTATCCTTTATCTCATTAACTATGCCCTTCTAGAAGACAATCTCATCGCCTATCTTATGCTCAGGAAAAATATTAAGAACAAAAAAGAATGCCATTTACCTTTAACATTCTTTTATTTTTTTAAATATATTACAGTGATTTATAATATATTATTAATATCTTGATTAAAATTTACTTCATATATTCTCTTTGCGGTTCTAATTAATTCATCATAAGATCTGATATTAATGCCATTGTTCCTAAGTATATCTCTTGAGTTTTGATCCAATTTTCTAAATGCTACATCTCCACAAATAAAATATGACTTGATATCTTTAGCATAAACCGTACTTCCCCTTTCATTTGTTAAAACTTCAGAAAGCGCTGTTTTGTACTTGTTAATTTGTGTACATATTTCATACGCATCAGGTGTAGAATAACTTGTTGCTTTTTCTCGTTTTATTTCAATAATAATTGGAAAATCTTCATCACTTACCTCAACAATCAAATCAGTATACAACTTTTCTTCTACATTGTTAATTCCTAACAATTTAAAATAATCTTGTGAATGAATACTTTTTACCTTAGTAATCCAGGTAGGTTCAATTAGCCAAGGATTTTTCTGCAAATGCTTTTCAAATACTTTTTCAACCTCACCTGAAGTTACGTATTTTTCCAATTCTTTTATTATTTGAAGATTGCACTTAATCCCCTCTCTTAATCGTATTGCATGATTAATTTCCGTTATATTAAAAATTTTCTGAAATGCTTCCAATATTTCTTCTTCTGTAGAACCGATTTTATTTATTAATTCATCAATTGTTTCATTGTTTACAATTTGCAATAACGCCATAAACATCAACTCTATTAATTTATTTGTTTTTTCTTCATTATCTGTTGGTTTATCAAATAACTTCTGTGTATATTTTTTTAATTTTATCTGAGCTTTTTCATCTAATTTATCATAATATTGTTTGTACTCTGGTTTAGCAATAGCTCTTTGAATATAATCCTGTTCCTGCAAATCTCTCGCGGCTCTCATTTCATCCCATTCATCAATAATAACATTTCTTTGCTCAACAAGATACTCTTTTAATTCTGATACATCCTTCAATTCTAAATTTAAACCTTCTCTACTACTTAAAACCGGATCAATATCACTTTTTTGCAAATAACTTGCATCTATTTCACCTATAAAATATGAATTTGCTATTCTTGCATCCTGAGAATTTTTTAAGATATTATCGTCTGCAATCTTCCCATTAATATAAACACTTACCCCACCTAATTTAGTATTATCATCAGCCTTTAATTTAGCAGGCTTATCAACTGTCGCCAACCAACCAGTCATTTCGTCTTTTAGTGGAGTTAAAAATTTAATGTTTTCTTCTTTAACTTTACAAAATTTATTTACAATTTCATCTTTATTCAAGCCTATAGCATAAATATTCTCAATACTATTATAAAAAAAGTGCTTTTCTAAATCTAATTCATTTTCATTTATAAATAGTTTAAATTTATTATCAAGTTTCAATAAATTAGAAGAAAACCTTCTTGGTAAGAGCTGCATAAGAGAATTAATTGTTTGATCAGTTATTTTTCTTTTTAAGTTGGGTAAATATATGATGGTTCCTGTTGGGTAATCAAAATTAAATGCAAATTGCAGTTTAAGATTATTAATATCTCCAACCCTGTCAATTGGAACTTTTACAGTCGCTTGGTTTGTCATCAGTTCATTATTTTTTAAAACAATTTTCTTCCAGAATCTATCTTCCTCACTTTTCGTATATAATTCATAAGTGTCAGATAAACTGAAGGCTGAAAACTTCCCAATCCCCTTTTTCCCCATATATGGCCGTTCTTTAAAACCACTAGGAATTCTTATTTGATAATCTTTGTCGTAACCAGATTTAGCATATCTTTCTTTAAACTCCATATCTGTCATCCCAATTCCATTATCAAG
>CAMVKM010000019.1 GCA_947168085.1 uncultured Clostridia bacterium
ACATGTAATACATGTAAAGATTGTTGTAGAATATTCGTTTAAAACTCTGCTTTAAAGCATCTAGATTACTTTGAGTTGCTGGAAGGCTGTTATATGCCTCTGCAAGTTTATCTCTTGGGAAGGCAATTCCTCCCCAACCAAACAATGACTCGTTGTCTCCACCGTCATTGTTTAAAAGTGTTATGGTTCCAAGATTGTTTTGACCACTTATTGTTTCTGGAGCAAAGTTCAAACCAATAATTCCACCAACCAAGGTGTCTCCATAAATTTGAGTAACAAGATTCATTCCACCTGAAATTCTTGCCGTTGCAAGGTTAACTCCAACAAAGCCACCAAAGTTGTAGGTTGTTTCGGTTTTTGGATAGTTTGAAGTGTTGGTAACATGTGTGTAAATGTTTTCTGTTGCTGCTACTTCAATGTCACCACCATTAATTCCAACAACACCACCAACGTTGTGGTGACCAGAAATGTCAACAAATTGAATTCCATTAACACGCATCAGTGGTTTGTAGAGTGTTGCGCCTTGTTCGTTGTAACCAACTGCACCACCAACAATTCTAAGGCCTTGAATTTGGGCTTTTGAAATGATACATTCAGAAATTTGTCCACTGTTTGTTCCCGCAAATCCTCCAACACGATAACCTTCGGTTTTTGGAATAATGCGTTTAAGATAAGTGTTGCCCTCAAATTCATCAGTTTTTGTCCAATCAGCAGTCAGTGTTTGCCAACTGATGTTTTCTTCTTGTGAAATGTCAACCAAAACTTCAAAATAGCCTCTTGGAACATTTTCCATTAATTGATTGTTCTCGTCATAGCCGTTTTGGTAAAGTATGTCGCCTTGCTTGCAAGGTTTTGCCTTCTTGTAGTCGGTTGCATCCGTTGAGTTTCCAACAATTTTTCCACCAAGAACAGTTGAGTTTTGAACCTGACCACCAGCCAAGTTGTGGCCAACAAGTCCACCAATGCTGTGACCTTGTTTTGCAAGTTTTTGTGTTTCGGTGTCTGATTGTTCTAGGTCTGCAGTTTTTCCACGAACATCTGAACCATCAACAACAACAAATTCAAGTTTTGCATGTTCTGTTGATGATGAAGTTGGTGCTGAACCATTTTGTCCAATTGCTCCACCAACATTTTCGTTTCCATAAACCAGTGGAGCTTCCATTGTAAACGCGGCATTGTTGTTTAATCCACCAACAAATGCAACGTTTTGGTTTTGTCCAACAATTCCACCAACATTTGTGTTTCCAATGGCTGTTGCAAAACTCATTTTGCTTGAGCTTACAAATCTTCCGCCGTTGTTTCCAACAATTCCACCAACGTTTGTGTTTCCAACAACAGCAACAATGGCCGTGTCTCTGCCCGTGTCTGAGCCAACATCAATTGTTGGTTCAAACTTAAACGGCTCACCAGAAGATTTTGCCAAATATCCAACAAAACCACCAACGTTTGTTCCTTTGCTTGTGTCTTGCAAACTGTTTTTAAGTTGCCCGTTGTAATTAATTTGAATTGCTGTTCCTGATTGTGCCTTAAGTTCAATGGTTCCGCTGATGCTACTTTGAGCATAACCAACAATTCCACCAACGTTTGTGTGACCTTGAATGCGTAATTCGTTGTCGGTGTAGAATTTAAGTTTTAGGTTTGAACCAATCAGTTTTCCAATAAGTCCAACACCGTCTCCAGTGCTTCCAATTTGCTGAACATAACCAATTCCAGTAATTTTGATGTCCATATCAAACTCGTCTGCTAAAGTTGTGTGCTGTGGCAAGCTTGCGTAACCAACAAGTCCAACACCAGCCGCACCCAAAATTTTGATGTTTGAGTAAGTTAGTCCTGCTTGATCTGGCTGACTTTTTCCTGTAATTGGATCATAGATTGCTTCTGCCTGACCCTTGATTGTTGTTTCACACTTTCCAACAATTCCAACATTGTTAAGTCCTTGAATTGTAAATTGAGTTGCCCCAATTGCTTTCAAAACTTCTAGTGCTGAGCCTAAAGTGCTGTAACCAATCATTCCAACATTTTCACTAAAGTTAAGTGTTTTAAATCCTTTTGGTTGATAACCTGGAACTGGCTGACCAGCTTCTTCGGCAGAGCCTGCACTGTTTAATGTGAAGTTTCTAACCTTTCCTTTATTAAGTCCAACAAATCCAATGTTGTAACTTAAGTTGCTTGCATCTGTTCCGTCTTTAAAACTAAACACATCTTCCATTGGCGTTCCGTCTGGAACAATTGGATCACCATCAAAAGGCCTGTCAACAGAAAGACCAATATAAATTCCATTTATTTCAGTTCCTGCTCCGTTTACTGAAACAAGAGCTCCTTGTCCTTCTGTTTGTGATGATGTTTGATTAAATGTTATGGACATTGGGTATTTTCCAGTTTCATTACCTGAACCCATGCTGTACTTATCTCTAACCATAACATGTTGAATAAGTCCTGAAATGTTTGATTGATTCCTTAATTCATCTGGGTCAGTTACATTACCCTTGTTTGATGTTCCATTTTCAAGGCATTCGTTTTCACCAGCAATAAGTCCAAGCATTTTGTTTCCAACAATGGTTACAGAATCTGCTTCAACTGCGTTTGTGTCTGAAAGTGATGCACCAAACATTGCTCCAGCATTCTTTCCTGCAATTCCACCAACAAAGGCATTTCCGCTTAGGTTTGCTCGATAAACAACACTTTCAAAAATCCATGCTCCGATGTCGTTGTAGCCTGTTAAACCACCAACATATTCTGTGCCGTTTCGGTTTGGATTTGCTGCAATTGAAAAGCTTTTTACTGTTGCTTTAATTGCTGAACCAGTTTCGGCTTTTCCAACCAGTCCACCAACATAGCGTGTGTAGGTGTCTGTGTCTAAAGTTGTGTCAATGCTAATGCCCGAAAGTTCGGCAAGAATCCAGTTTGAGTTTCGTCCAACCATTCCACCCAAGTAGGTTGCCGAGCCGCCAAGGCTCATTTGATAAGTGCTTGCACTTCCGTTGTATGTCAAAGCGCCACCAAGTTTTGCACTTCCCATGTCGCCTTTGTTAATTCCAAAGAATCCACCAACAGAAGTCCCAATTTCGTGGGTTAATGCGTGATCTTCATAAAAGTCTGGGTCATCAAAACCACTTACCTTGTTAGACACAATGCTGATGTTAGACAAAATGTTAAATGTAAAACGGTTTTCAACGTCGGCATGAACACCAACAACACCACCAACGTTTGTTCCTTTTGTGTCTATTGCAATTGTTGGATAAATGTTGTTGTTTTCTTCTTCATGTCCAACATTAATTGTAACTTGGAACGAACCAATGCTTGCATCATTTTTGTTTTTCAATTTTCCAGCAATTCCACCAACATTAACAAGGTTAATGCTTCCTGAATTTTCATAACCAACAGAAATGTTTCCATAAACTGTGATTGCAACACCGCTTGAAACATTGATAATTCCTGCAATTCCACCTGCGTTTAACACACTTTTTGTTAATGTAAATTCAATGTCTAGTGGCACAGGTGGATCTTGTGGATTTTGTTTTGCAGCAAATTGTTCAACAAACAATCCACTTGGTTTGCTTGGGTCAAGCCTGTTTGCATCTGAACCAATTGAGTTAATTTCTCCAAAAATTCCACCAGCATTGGTTGCATTTGCTGTAATGTGTGATTCATTGGCAACTTGATTGATGATAACAGAACCTTTTCCGTTGTTGTTTCCAACAACCAAACCAACAGATTTTGCGTCACCCGCAATTTCCATGCGTGTGATTCTGCCTGTTCTGATGTCTCCTTGGTTGTTTCCTGCAACACCACCAACGCTTGCCCCATTAAATTCACTGAAAAGCAAAACATCAACAAGGTTTGATTCAACAATTGTTCCAAAGTAATTTTCATTGCTAGCTCCCGCACTTTCAACGTTGGTTGCAACAAGTCCACCAACAACACTTGCGTTGTTTGCTTTTAGTTTTGCGTCAGTGATGTTTAGGTTTGTGATGTAACCCTTGTTTTCATCAACACCAATTGCAATACGTGGGAAAGTGCGATTTGTTTGAATGTTGGTTGTGTTTGCGTAAACAAGAGCATGAGAAAGATTTACGTTTCTAATTCCAAGCCCGCTTGAACCAATGCTTGTAAAGTTTTCTTTTGTTAAAATTGCAGTGTTTTGATCAGACAAAAGGTAAACATTTTCAACATTTAAGTCTGTCATGCTTCCAGCCAAAACATCCATCATGCTGTCATTTGTTAATCCAAAGTTTTTAATTGTGTAAATTTTGCTGTTTGTAAGTTGCCCTGTTTCTCTGTCAATCACTTCTTCGTCAACTTCTTCTTTTCCTGTGAAGAAAATTTGTTTGATTTGTGTGTCTTGGGTGTAGCCAAGAAAACGCTCGCCAATGTGTGCAAGTTCAATTCCTTGCATGTCAAGGTTTGCTGCAACAAAAACTTTGTAGTGTTGGAAAGAGTTTTGAACATTGTTGCCTTGATAGTATTGAACCAAAGCAAAGTATTGTTCTTTTGTTGTGATGTAAATAATGCCGTCATAAGGCACGCCTTCTTCAACTGCCCATTGGTCATCCAAAATTTGCCCTAAATCACTTTCGTAGTTGTTTGTTCCAATAATTCCAAACACATCATAGTTTGTTGCATTTTTGTTAAATGCACGAAGAACAAATTTTCCTTTTCCACCTTGGGTTACAAAGTCGTTTGATGCGTCTTCGTGGTCATACTTAACATACCAAACATTCAAAAGGTCGTCTGGGCCATTGTAGGTTGTGTAAACATCCATGCCATTTTCGTCATAGTAGGTGATTTTAACATTTTGCTCTGACCCATCAAGCCCATAGCGGTAATTGTTTGTCATGCTGTTTAAAATGTTTCCGCCATCATTTGATGCAATGATTGCACTTGTTCCATCAGCTTGAACCAAAACTTCTTCAATGTTTCCGTGGTTTGTTGCAGCAACATAAGGGCTGTTGTTTGTAATCAAACCATCTTTAAATCCAAGTTTTTGAATGCTTCCATTGTTGCTGCCAAACAAACTGTTTGTGCTGCCTTGAATGTAGTGACCATTTCCATCAATTAGTCCTGTGACTGCTGTCAGCATTTCACTGACTTGTTGTGCTGAGCCAAACACAAACTGTGAAATTGGCTGCCCATCTGAAAGCAATCTAAAGTAATAATCAACAAGTTCATAATTTAAGTCAACATCAAGTTGAATGTATGGGAAGTAAGCAAAAAGGCTTCCAGTTTTGGCATTATTTTCAAAAGTTGAGTAACTTGTAGAGTTCCAAACGCTTTGAGATTGTGAATCTTGCCAAAGTTGCATAATTGCCCAAGCAAAATGCGCTTCGTTGTTAATTAAGAATGGACTTACAATTTCTTCATCTTGTGTTCCGGTTTCTGTTGCAACTTCTTTGTGAACCAAAATTCCAAGTCCGGTGTCTTGAACCATGTTCTCAACAATCCAAGGCATTGCAAGACCAAAGTTTTTGTTTACTGCTGTTTTCCAAGCAAAGTTTTTAGAAACAGCCATAACTTGATCGTCTTGTCCACGCTCTTCTACAATGTTAAACTTTGTTACGTTTTTGTTTGTTACATCACTTGCAATTTGAAGATTGGTGTCGGCAAAAAGTCCACGTACAAATGAAATGTTTGTTGCTCCTGGCGTAAACAATGTGCCAGAAACTGCAGCAATTGATGATGTTGTGATGCTTCCTTGCGGATCTCCTCCGTTTGAAACTGATGTCATGCCGTTTGCATACACTTTGTAGTTGTCGGCATTTTGTTTTAAAACTGCTGATGCTGCAACATAAGAGTTTTCAACAAATGTTACACCAGCACCGTAACTTACAAAGTTGTTTTGTTCTGCACTTAGCAAAATTCCACCAACAAGTCCACCTGCCTTAAAGTTTCCAACTTGACCAAAACGAATTGTTCCGGTAAAGAATGTGTTTGAAAATGCGTAAACTGTTGGGTTTAAAATTGGGTTGCCACCCTGATTTGTAATTGGGTTTTTGTTTGTTGTGTTAAAATTATTTGGATTGTAGATGCTTGCGCCAGCTGCACTTCTTGAGTAACCAACAGCAAGTCCTGCAAGTCCACCAACATAAACTGCATTATAATCTTGCCCAACTTGTCCACCATTTGCCCAAACACTCGCAGAAGATCCACTTGCAACAATTTGTCCAAGGTTTCGTCCAACCATTCCACCAATGGCGTTGTTTTGCGCAAGTGTTCCATTAAGCATAACATTTCCGGTTGTAACACACCCAAACACAATAGAGTGTTTGTCGATTGTTCCTGCCAAAATTCCAACAGAAACAAAACTGTTTTGATTGATGTTTTTAACGGTAAACTTTTCAAAATGAGCAGAAACAGCACTTATGGTGCTTGCACGGTAGTAAGAAAACTTTGTGTGTCTGCCATTTTCTTCGGCAATTTCATCAAGCTGTTCGGTTGTTGCACTAAATGTTTGCATTGGTGACACAACCACACCAAACAAACCAGCATCTGTAACACTTCGACCATAAAGATCACCAACAAAACCGCCTTGAAGCTTAAATCCGTTTCCATTGTAAAAACCAACAAAGTTTGCACTTGAAACATCAAGATTGTCGATGTCTTCAACTTGACGGTAGTAGTTGTAAGTGCTTGTGTTTACAATTTCGTTAAAACTGTTTGTGTTTGTGTCTTTGATGCGGCTAATTTTAATTGGGTTTAGTTTTGTTCCTTTTTGCATGTTAGTAACAACTGTTAAGTACTTTTGAACAAAGTTGTTTGTTGTGTAACCACCTTCATCCAAAAGTGGACCATTAAAGTCAAAGATGCTAGAATCCAAAATCCAGTAGCCAGAACCAGACAAATCACCTGTTCCTGCTCTGTTTTTAAAGCTTCCATAAGTGTCAACTGTTGCTGTGTTTAAATATTGTCTTGCTGATATTGAAAGCATTGCTTCTGTTGCGTAAGCATACGATTGCTCTTGATCGTGTTCAACCAAATAAGCATCAGATGCAAGTGCCATGTTTTTGTCATACAAAACATAGCCTAACTCTGTTTTTCTGCTCAAATCACTTTCATCAAACACAAAATGACCAAACAGTGCATTAACTGTTTTTAGTGTTGTGTAGTTCATGATGCTTGCAACCGATTCAACGTTGCTAACATAACCAACAAGTTCTCCAAACATTCCACCAACATACTGAACTCTTGCATTTTGGCCAGTTTCAAGTGTTTCATAATCTGGATACCAACGCTGACTGTGTTGCGTCGTTGTGTCAAGGGTGTTTAGAATAATGTTTGGCGCGTTTACAACATTAAACACTGTTCCTGCACATTTTCCAGCAATTCCACCAACATAAAAACTTGCTGTTTCTTTCACAACATCAACAACAATGTCACCCAAAATTGTTGCGTTTGAAATGATTGATTTATCGCTTGTATTTTCTCCAACAAGTCCGCCAATGTAGCTTGTTGTGCCATCAAACAACTTGTTGTGTGAAACAACATCAACAACAGCACTTTCAATGTCGGCGCCACGCAAGAATCCAGCAACACCACCCTGACTAAACGCACTTCCACTGTCTGAAAGTGATGTTGTTTCCAAAATTCCACCAAAGTAGGTTTGATTTATGTTAAAGATGATGCCCGAGCCTTGTGGACCTTCAAAGCTTCCAAAAAGTCCACCAGTGTGACATGTTGCAATCATTCCAGCATCAACAAAAACGCTTGCATCAACAGTAATGTTTTTAAGAACAACTGGTTCACCTTTTTGATCAACACCATTGTTTCCAATGTATTGTCCAACAAGTCCACCGGTAGAAAAACTTGTTCGTTTTTCTTCAGAACTTACAAACTTAAGGTCAATTTGGTTCTTTGCTTGTGTCATTATAACCGAACGAGTTGAAATTTCATAGTAGTTTTCATCTGTTGTTAAATGATAGTAACAATTGTTTAGCACAAATTCGCCATTGCTGTCAACTCCAGCAACATCTTTAAGTTCCCAACCAACAAGTGTTTTAATCACTTTTTGAGTACCTGTAAATCCAACTTGATACTCAACATCATCAATATAAAAGATTGGGCTGTCTGTTGTCTCTTTGTTAATTGTTTTTCCACGTGAATCATACGTAAATGCCACATCATCAACAACAAATGTGTTATCTTTGATTTCAAAAGTTTGTCTTTCGCTTTCATCAAGAGGTTTAAACAACTTTCCTTGGTAAACAATGTAGGTTTGTCCTTCAATTAAAACGGTTTCAGTTTGTGTTGTTTCGTCTTTTGTTGCAACAAATGGCTCACAAACAAATTGTGTGTTTTCTTGGTTGTTTGTAAAGTAAACTTTCGTTGCACCCAAGCCGTTTTCAACAACATAGTAAGCATTTGGTGATTTAACATCTGCCAAAATGTTGAACATTGAATTTGTTTGTTTAAACTTGTTGTTGTAAATTTGTTCACCAACTTGCACTGCAATTTTGTTTGCTTGTTCGGCAATTAATGTAACAAAACCATCATTCATTTGATAAAGTTTGTCAAAAAGTTCAAAGTAACCACTTACATTTTTTAGTGAAGACATAACGTAAGATGAATCTTTTTGAATTGAAACATTTGAAATGCTTGTGTCGGTTGCAACTCCAATCAAAAGACCAAAAGCGTTGTTAATTCCTGTGTAGTCATGCCCTGTAATTCCAACAATGTTAAGATTTTCAATTGTTGCACCATCGGTGATTCCCCAAAGTCCGTTGTTGCCGCCAGAAAGGTCAATGTTGTAAATTGTGTTAACAATTTTGTTTCCTTCTTCATCTTCAACAAGTCCTGTTAATGTTCCTGTGAACTTTGTGTTGTCTTCGGCATTTCCAATGCTTTTGTAGTCAACACCCAAAAAGTCAAGGTCATTCATAAGTTGATAGTCAGCATCTGGGTTTTCGTTCATAGCAAGCCATTCTTCAGTTGTTGTGATTTGAATTTTTGAAAAACCAACAATTGGGTCATAAATTGGCATGCCATAAGGGTCATAGTTTATGATTTTGTAAGCGCTAAGACGATTTGAAGTTTCGTCAATGCGTGTTCCATAGTCATAAATTGACCAAATTTCAAACATACGGTCAAAAGTTTTTGATTTGTTGTAACTAAAGTTGTTCATGCTGTAGCGAGTAAGGCCTGTTGCAATGTCATCATAACTTAAAACATTGTTTTCATTTACAACCAAAACAGAATCTGTTGAAAGTGCATCTCCAACAACTGGAAGTGTGATTGCACTTGTTGATGTTGATGATGAACTGATGTTTTGTTGAACGCTGTAAATTTTGCTTACAAAAAAGTTCTTTTCGCTCGATTTCTTTTGCTCATCAAAATATTCAGTTTTGTAAACAGCATCACTTTCAACGCTTTCGTGAACTTCGTGAACAAGGTTGTCTTTCAAAATTGGATAAGCATCTGTTTTAAGTGTTGTTCTTCCAACAAGTCCGCCAAGTTTTCCGTTTGCTTGAATGTTTGAAAGTTTTGAGTAGTCTTGGTAAGACCAGTTGTTTTTTGCAACAATTCGGTTAAGACGAGCCACTTGATAAGTCATTCCAGCGTAAGACCATTGATTGATTTTTGTTGCATAGTATTGTGTTTGGTCGGTTGGCTCTCTTGTTATGTAACTAACTAATTTATCTGTGCTTGTAAACACAAAACCATCATAAATAAAGCAATTGTCTCTAATTCCAGCAACTTCGTCAGGATTAGCTTCAATGTAGTAGTATTTTAAAGTTGGATACAACGAAGCAAGTTCTGTTCCAAGTTTAACGCGATAGCTCTTGTTGCTGATTACCGCTGTTTCTGGAACATTGTTTGTGTTGTAATTTAAAATAACTGTGTAACTAACTGTTTTTCCTTCTTCAACACTAAAGGTAACAGAAAATTGGTTAAATTTGATGTTTTCAAAAGGTGATGTAAGATAATTGTTAAGTTCTGGATCGTGGAAAGTGAAAAGTCCACCAAATGCTCCACCAGTTGTTCCTGTTGCCGAACTAAGCACGCTTCCTGTAACAAAGTTGCTGTCAAACTGTCCACCAACAGCAACACCAACAAGTCCACCAGCAATTCTTGCTGATGTGTTTACAACCCTAACTTTTGAAAAGCTGTTTTTAATTGTTCCTGCTTGGCTTCCGTTTGCAATTCCAATGTGAAGTCCAACAACTCCACCAACAGCATAAGAATTGCCTTGGAAAGATGAAAAGTTTTCGCCTGGCAAAATTGTTCCAACATAGTTTGATGAATCAACAGCCGTTTGAAGTTCTTCGTTGTAAGTTAAGCGAGCATAATTTAAAAGTCCGTGGTTTTCACCAACAACTCCACCAGCAAAACGTGAACCTTTGATGTAAGCACCTTCTTCGGCAATTTTTAACAGGTCGGTTGCTTGTGATGATGCCCCCAAAAGTCCAACAACTCCACCAGCAATTGTTCCAACACTTTTGCTTGTTCCAAAAACTTTTAGGCTGGTTAACTTAACTTCGTTAAAGTAACTGTGACTTAAAACATAAAGGTCATCATTAAATGGCGTTAAATCACAAACACCCAAAATTCCACCAGCATAACAAAGCGATTTGTCGTTAAATTGTGATTTTTCAATTTGCTCATCACTAAGGGTTGGCATGTCGCCTTCTGAATGTTTGTAAAGGGTTAACAAATCGTGGTTGTAGGTGTAGGTGTTGCTTTCACTGTTTCCAAACACAGCGCTAACAGAAAGATTTGAAGAAACATCAAAAATTTGAGATTTTCCAACAACTTTTCCAAAAAGTCCACCAACAAGGTTGCGACCAATAATTTGAACTGATGTTGGGCTTTTTGCTGTAAGTTTGATTCCAGAAACTACAACATTTTCGGCAAAACCAGCAAAGCTTCCCACACGCTGAACAAGCGCACCACGAACAGCATTAACTTCAATTTCAACATTTGTAAGGCTTGCATAGGTGTGTCCAACAAACTCGCCTGTTTCATCGTTTGTTTGTGTTTTAAAGGTTCCAAACAATCCAAAGTTTTCTGAAACATTTTTGTTTGCTGAAAGGTCAAGGTTAAGAATTTTAAATCCGTTTCCTTCAATTCTTCCACAAAATTCAAGAGTGTTGAAAATTGAAATGTCAATGCCTTTTTCAATCAAATCGTTTAAGTCAATGTTTTGAATCAAACGATACCAATCCTTCATAACAACATGATTGTCCGAGTCATCTGCAAGGTCATCACAAAGGTGGTCGTAAAGTTCTTGTGCCGAACTTATGATGCGTGGTCCAACAACAATTGTGCCTTGTTCAGAGTCATAGGTTGGATAGTAGTTTACGATGCGGTTTTCGTAAATGTATTTTCCTTTTGCAACATTGTATGAAACATTTTTCCAACCTTCAGTTGCTGTTAAGTGAGCTGAAACAAGTTGTGGCCCAAGCACAAACACATCTGGCATTTGTGATGTTCCGTCTGGTTTTACAACTGGCGTAATAGAATCAAAAACTTCTTGTCCCAAAATGTTTTCTGTTGTAAAGATTTTGTTTGTTTCTGATTGTTTTGAAGTTGCAAAAACCCAGTTGTTTGAAATTTCAAAAAGCATTGTGCTTTCTTTGTTTGTGTTTCTTGAAACTCCAAAGTACTCCCAAGCATCAAGATTGCGGTTTGACTTGTTCATGAAAAGATTGATTGTGTAGTTTGAAATGTCCATGTTGGTTGTCATCTTAACACTGTCACGGTCAAAACCAGAATCAAGAAAGGCTGAGTGAACAATTCCTTTTTCGTTTAGGTTGTTTAATGTTTTGTAGTCATTTTGTTTGTTTGGTCCAACAAAAGGTGTGTGTGCCTTGTTGTTTTGTGGAGCAATAGACACAGAGTAGCATCTTGAAATTGTTCCAGAGCTTTGGTTTGCACAAACAAAACCACCCGAAACAGCTTCGGCTGATGCTGCTTCTTCTCCAAATGAAGTCATGTTAACTGCGCTAAAGCAGTCAAAAATGTCTCCATCATTTGAAGCAACAAAACCACCTGCGTTAACATTTGAGTTAAGTACTTGTGTTACAAATTGCTCTTGGTTTGAGCCAAACTCTGTTGCATAACCTGTTCCAACATGGCTTGTTAAAATTGTTCCAGTGTTAATTCCAACAAATCCACCAGTCATTGCAACAGAAATCATTGTTGACTTGTTTTCAATTGTTCCAAAATCAACATAACTTGAAGCAATGTGTCCATCACTTCGTCCGGCAAATCCACCCAAAACAGCACTTCCAAAGTTGTAGGATGAATTTCCTTTTGTTTCAATGTTAATGTGGTGAACACGGCTGTTTGAAATGCGGCCGGCATCATTTTCGCTTGACGTTGATGATGAAAGTTTTGCGTTTTGTCCAACAAATGCACCAACAAAAACAACTGCATCAAGGTCACTTGATGTTTGAACAACAACTTTTGAATTTGGATTTGTTGTTGCGCCATCAATTTCAAAATTTTTAACTTCACAGTTGTAAATTGCACCATAACTTAATCCAGCAACCAGTCCGCAATTTACGTATTTAAATTCAGACAAATCAATTGAAAGGTTGCTTGGACAAACAATAGTTAGGTTTTTAACAACACTGCCAGCATAAATCGTTCCAAACACACCCATGTTTGCAGGGTTGTTTGCTGTTCCAACATTTGAACCACTTGAAAGGCTTAAAGAACTTGGAAGAGTTATTGTGTGACCATTTCCGTCAAAACTTGCAAAGTTAACATTAAGTGGAACATAGTCATTTGGAAGCTCTAGGTCAGTCATCAAACGATAATCTTTTCCAGCTTCCATTTCGTTTACAAATCCATTAAGGTCATAGATTGGAATTGGGCTGTCAACAGATGTTTTTTGAGTGAAGGTCAACTTAAATGAAATTGCTGGAACTGCAAAACATGTTTGTGATGACATTGTAACAACATCAAAGCCATTGTAACTGTCTTGTGATGCGTTTAGTTTAAACATTGTTGCATCAGCAATTGTTAATTTTCCGGCAACAAACCTAAATGCAAATTCGTCAAGTTTTAGTGTTAAACTTTCGCCTTCTGTGCGCTTTAATGGGTGAATGTAGTATCCCCTTCCAGCATCAAGTTGGTTGGCACTTGTGGCTTCAAACAACAGCGCTTGCATAATGTAAAATTCATCAATTTTTGTTGCTTTGCTTGTGCCATAATCATAACTGCCAAATTCAGTTACAACATCAAACATTGGTGGGTTTTCGGCTTGCTCACCACCATATCTGCTTGGAATTGGTGAAAATCTTGAGTTTGCATTTGCTGTTGACCACATTTGTTTTGCATAAATTTTGTTACGTTCAAGTGACAAAGCAAAATCAGACATGTTTCCAGAAAGGTTCAATGCATCAACCAAAGCATCAATTTTTGAAGACATTAACTTAAGGTTTCCAAAAACTTTTGATTTGTCGATTGCAACTTCAAGTTTATAAAAAGCTTTGTCAAAGTAAGGAAGGTCGATTGCGTTTGGAGTTAAATCTGTTGAAAGTGTTGTGTCGGTTCCATACTTAACATAAAATGCTCCATTTTCTAAGAAAAAGTCAACCAAAACAACTTTGATGTTTCTGTGGATTGTGCGTTTTAGGCTGTTTACATACTTAAAGCCCGAAACAGTGATTGTAATTGTGTAGTTTAAGTAGTTTTCATAATAATCTGGGTTTTCGTTACCAAATTCATCTTCGGCATTTTCATCAAAAGCTGGCACAACAAGATAGTAAATGTCTTGAGAATTGTTTGTGGATTGCCCCACAAGTTTTAGTCCAAGATTAAACAAGTGCATTTTGTCTTCTGAACCAATTTCAATGCCATTTTTGTTTGTTATGCTAGAAATTCTTGCATCAGCAACATTTTGGAATGCTCCTGTTTTTAAAAGTGTGAACTTGTTTTGATTTGATTGCCAGTTAACAAGATTTTGGTCATTTTTAATTTCATCTTCGGTTGGGGTTTCTGCTCCACCTGTTCCAATTGCAACATAGGCAGTTGGTGTAACAGCATTTGTTTCAGTTGCCATAATTGTTGAAAAGTTCCAAACAAGGTTAAGTGAACTGTCAACCGAAATACTTAAATCAGCTGATTGAACAACTTGATCATGGTAAAAAACTTTTACGTTAACGCCAAATGCGGTGGCAGTTGTGATTGTTGAAGCAATAAGTGTTTGGAAGTAAAGGTTTCCGTCAAACACAACTCCATTTTCAACTTTTAAAACTGCACGTTTTGTTGTTGTTTGGCTAAAGTTGTTGTTTGTGATTAACACAGCTTTGCCATTAAAGTTGTAATACTTTCCAACAAAGTACAATGGATTTGACACAATTACTTCTTCTGTCATTGCTTCGTCATTGTAAACAACTGTCTCATCAGCAATCAAAACAACATTTGTGTAGTCATATCTTGAAACTCTTGATGCAGAAATTCCATTTTCAATTGGCACAACGCCATCTTCATAAATGTAATACTTTGTTACATTTTTGCCGTTTTCAACGCTTGTGTCAGCAACACGTTGTTGAAAAGAAATTATGTCGCCGTTTTCTTTGGTTGATGTGATTTCAACACGGTCAAACATTGCATAGTCTTGATAAACAGAAACTTTTAAAAGTCCATACTCTCCTGCAATGATTGTGTTGTTTGGCTCGGCTCCTGCGTTTGTAAGAGTTCCGCCAACACGTGTGTTGTCGTTTGCATCAAGTTCAGCATCTGAAAAATGAACAACTTCAAGTGTTGTAACCATTTCTGGTGCAACTTCAAACCAAATTGTTCTTGTGATTTGATACATTCCCAAAATAAATTCAAAGTTTTTGATTGTAACTCTAAATTTTTCGTTTTCCACAAGTTTGTGGCGATAGGTTGGTGAAATTTCAAACACAAAGTTTTGAACAATGTTGCCCAAAGCATCAATTTCAATTTCGCCCATTTCAAAAATGTAACTATCTGCAAAAACTTGGTTTGCAAAAACAATTTCGGTAGAAATGCTTTGATCCACTTCGTTGTAGTGAACAAGTTTTTGCGCAACAGTTTCATAACTTGAATTTGTTTTCATGCGTTCAAGCAAAATTGTTGCACCAGCTTCAGCATCAAGGTTTGAGTCACTGCTGATTACAACATCAAAGTTAAAGTTTTGTGATGATGTGAATGTTTGTGGCGCCTCATCACTTCCGCCAGCTGAAACTTTTATGGATTTAATTCCAGCGTAAATGTTTGCATAGTAAGTTTTTGCATTGTCAAAATCTGGAACAATTTTTGTTTTAAATGTGTTTAAAACTGTTTTTACATCAACGTCAGCAAAAACACCCTTAAGGTAAGGTATGGCAGTGATTGCAATGCTCTTGCCTTCGGTAAGTTGTTTTGCGGTAACTGTTATGTTGCTTGTGTTTTCAGCATAAAAAACTGCTTCATAAACATAGGTTGAAACAAAACTGCTGTCAACAATTTGTGTTTCTTCAAAAACCCTTGCGTAAACATAGCCGTTTACAAAGAATGCAATGTAAGCGCTTGTTCCATTAATGTAGTATCTTGCAAAAGCATCATCATAAAATTCTTGTATTGCATTTGTTCCAACAATTTCAATTACATCAACAGAAGCTCCAGAAATTTCGTCCAAAACATGTTCCATAACCTGAGCTCTGGTGTAAGTGATTCCACCTTTTGTAACAGTTGCAAACAAATCTTGTGCAATGTCAAAATAGCCTTCTTTTACAGCAAAGGCAATTCCGCCCCCAAGGTTGCCATCGGCTGAATTTCCATCAAAACTTGCATACCAAACTTCTTGTGTGCCATTTAAGATTGACCTTGCGTTTGCTGAGCCTAGTTGCATTGAGTAGTCTGGTGTTGTTTCTGGTGTTGACTCATCAATCTCGTTATCTCTAAACTGCTCATCAGCATAAAGCACAAAATTTTCAAATCCATTTACAACACAAATCTTTAAAACAGCAAATGCTGCGTTGTTTTGACGGCATGTTACAATGATTGTTTCTGTTCCGTTGTCTTTAACAAGAAAACTAAGGTTTGAAAGATTTGGATGCAAAATGTTTACAACTCGTCCATTTGAAAGTGTGATTGAAATTGAAACACTTTCAAGTTTTGTTGAAAGATTGTCTGGACTAATGCCAACAACAGCAATGTCTTTTAACTTGATTTCGTTTGCAGCCAAAAATTCGTTTATGATAATCTCGTTGTTCGAAACTTTTAAAACGCCATTTGGAAGTCCAACATCTTTCACAACAAACGACAAACTGTTTGGAATTGTTGGGTAAAGAATTTCGCCGTTGTATCTAATTAATGGATAGCGATAACTTGAATCGCTTCCAATGTATTGCCAAACTCCATTATCTGCAAATTCATCATAAAAACTAAATCCAACAAAATTTCCATAATGAGTCATTTGCTCTGATGAAAGCGCTGTGATTCCATTTTCCAAATCATTACATGTGCCCAAAAGAGCATAGTTGTTTGTGGCTCCACTAATTGCTGTGCCATAAACCATGTTAAGCACACCTTCGGTTTGAAGCGCTGAGTAAGATGTTTTGATTTGTGCAGCATTGGCATTTTGAATTTTATAAGCAAACAAAGCAGCATTTTCACCATAAATGTTTCCACTTACAAAACAGTTTTCAATTTCAGTAGTAGACCCAACACCAACAAGTCCACCAACAAATTTTCCGTTTAGGGTTGCAATAACAAAACTTTTTGTAATGCCATAGCCACTAGAAAGTGTGTCGGTGTTAGCAACTCTTCCAACAAGTCCACCAACAGTGCCCAAAGGCGCTGAAATTTCTGGTGTGATTTGCCCTGAACTTGAAAGTGTTACGTAACTAATCACATAACAAGCATTTATGCTAAGCTTGTTTGCATAACCAACAAGGCCACCAACATAAGAATCATTGGTTTGAGACTGAATTGCTGTGCCTGCATCAAAAATTTGATAGGTGCATTGAGTTAATTGTGCTGTGTTTTGCGAACTGGTTGAACTTCCCAAAATTCCACCAACATGCTCTGCTGAACTTAGCAAAACTGTGCTGTGACAATCAAACACATTGCTGTCACATTGACCTGCAATTCCACCCAAACTTAAAATATTTGCTGAAGCAGCAACATTAAATTGTCCGTTTGCTTTAAGGTGAGATAAACTGCTTCTGCCATAGCCAACAACTCCACCAAAACTTGAGTCGCCAGCAACTGAATGGTTTAGAGCCACAACATCAAGGCTTGAAACGCTTATGTTTGAAAGTGGTTTTGCGCTTTGACCAACAGCCGCACCAAAGTTTACAATAACAGGTCGTTCTAGTTCTACACCACCCAAGAACGAAAGTGTCATTGAAACTTCAAGGTTATTAACAGCAACACGTTCAAAACGGTCTTCGGCATTGTTTAGTCCAATAGCGCCAAAGTTTACTGTAGCATTAGAAAAAGTGCTGCCCTGTTTGATTTCAAAACTTGCAAAACCATTAACAACAACATTTATGTTTGAAAGGCTTGGAAATTCGTAAACAGCTAGGTTTGGACTAACAACAATTGAATCAATGTTGTCTTCATCAATTTTAAAGTAATCGTTGTTTATTTTTACATATCTTCCCAAGTAGCCGTCTTTTGTTGTTGGAATGCATGTGCCTTCAGCCATGAGTTCACCAATCAAAAATCCAATGTTTGAATTTCTTTCACTAATTTGAAGTGGTGAATTTTTGTCACCCAAAAAGCTGTTGTCAAATCTAAACTCCAAACTTTCAAGTTTTCCACAAAACTTTCCAAAAAATCCAAAAAAGTCATTGTCATTAAGATTGATGTTACTAAAGCTAATTCCATAAATTGTGTAGGTTTGAACAAGACTTATGGTTTGCTGTGTAAGCAAAAATTCGTCATCATCCAAAAGCACTTTTAGTCCTGACCAAACAAAAGTTTTTGTGATTCCACCAACATTAAGCTCAAAAAGCTTGTTGTTACTAACATCAGTTTTGATTTTTGCAACACTGTGACTTAGTGTTTCAGAGTCATAAACTTGATTGTCACAAATGTAGTAAACCGCATCGTTGTAACTAAACCACCACGCATTTTTAACTGCTGGCATTGATGTTATGCTTCCAGCAAAAGGAACACTTGCATTTCCAAGTGGTGACCAGTTGTCACAAAAACCAGACATATCAATGTCGTTCATAACATAGTAGTTTTTGTCCCACGCTGTTGTGTTTTCAACAAAAGAAAAGCTGCCGTCATCATTTTGTTGACGCTTTTTTGAAAGTTTTTGAATGTCGCTTGCGTTGTAAAGTCTGAAATATGTTTGGTAACCATCAGCAACTGTGATGTGAAGTGTTTCGTAGTTAATTATGGTTGCTCCCATCAAAACTTTGCGAAGGTCACTATCTTCACCAACACAAGTTGTGATGTCTTGTTCATACATAACAAGGGCATCTTGTGGAACAACATAAATTATTGTTCTTCCTGCAGCAATTGGTGTTACAAAATATTGCCCTGTGGCATAGTCAAAACCAAGCCAAATGTTTGATGTTGAATATTGCCTTACGTGGCCAACTGGGTTCCAGTTTTCATCAGCATCAAACAAAAGATAAGCAAGGTTTGGGTTTGTTGGCAAACTGTCGCCATTGTAACCTGCTTTAACATTTATGGTTGCTGTTTGTGAGTTTACGCCTGTGTCATTAATTCCGTTTGGATTGTTCATGCTTGCAAGGCGGTCATCACTCGAAACTTCAGAAAGCCCTGATGTTGTTTCAAAGTAAATTCCATTTGTTTCGTCATAGTCACTTTTAACAATGCTTTTAACAAGGTTAAATTCTTCTACCCTAATTTGGAACGAAACAGTGTAAGGCACTCCGTTGATGTCCACAATTTTTGCGTAAAGCATGTAGGTTACAACTTGTCGTGATGGTTGTTTTGCAACAACG
>CAMVKM010000020.1 GCA_947168085.1 uncultured Clostridia bacterium
TGTAGACAGCAGTAATGAAAGTGTTAATGACCAAAGTTATGCAAAGAATTTGCTTACAAGAATGAATGGCAACAAAACACTGGAAAGAGACAAAATTGTAACTAAAAAATATGTTTCAAAAATAACACCAAATTCTGTTGAAGAAAGAATGGTTAGAGAAGAAATTGTTGTTACAGAACCATCTCAAGCAGAACAATTTTTAAATGGTGGAAGAGTGATTATTCCAAAATCATTAGGCATTGGCAAAAAGGTTTTGAATTTACCGGGAGAAACTCAAAAACCAGAGAAAAAGCAAAAAAGTTTTTCTTTGGAGGAAGCTTTAACTCCAAAAGAAAGTTTGTCTGAAATTATGACTGTTTTTAATCTTGACGACTAAAAAGCACTAAATGTTAGTGTTTTTTTTGTTCTAATTTTTGGGTTTTGATGTATATAATAATGAAAAGGAGAGGTGAAAATGCGAGAACAAGCATCAACGCTTGATGAAGTAAAAAGCAAAATTTTGGAACTTAAAGGAAAAGGTGTTGAAATGGAAGTTAATCACGGAAGGAAAAAAATTAGTCACTACACAGGTGTTGTAGAAGACGCTTATCACAGTGTTTTTGTTGTGAAATTAGACAATGCAACAACAAATGAAAAAATGTCCTGTTCATACAGTGATATTTTGTGTGGAGATGTAAAGATTGCAAAAAAACAGTAATTTTTAGTTATATTTGCTTAACTTTAAAAGTATAATGAAATTAGAAAATTTTTAGGGGGAATAAAAAATGGCGTTCGAACCGCAAATTACAAGCATTGAACTAAAAAACAAAAGATATATTGAAAGTCAAAAAACTCAAGTTGTTTTAAATTTTCAAACAAATGGACAAAAAATTGAAAAAGTTTTGTATGCTAAGAGTGAAATTTGTGTTGGTGAAATTACAAATGGAAATTTGAATGCAAATGTTTCGGGAAACGTTGAAACAAATGTGATTGTGCAAACTCAAGAAGGAATTATTGCACTTTTTTCGTCAACTCCATTTTCTGTAAGTGTTAATCTAAACAGCCTTACTCAAGACAACAAACTTTTTGCTGAAGTGCAAAATTTGGGTGTTGAAAACATAATTGTTAATGAAATTTCACTTTCACTAACACAAAAATTGTCTGTGCAATTGTTTATGTTAGAAACGATTACGCAAAACTATGTGTCTAGCATCTCTCCAGCAAATCAAAAAATGGAAACATATGAATTAAACACAACACACAGCATTATTTCAGAAAATTTTGAAACAAATCTTGAACTTGAATTTCCAAATTCATTTGCAAAATTGCTTTGTGCCGAAAGTTTTTCTGTGGTTAACAGTGTTCAAACAAGCAAAGATATGGCAATTATTGCTGGAACAATTTTTACAACAGTGTTTTACTTGACAAGTGATGAAGTTCCAAGACTTAAAAGCAAAACTTATGCAAACGATTTTAGCCAAGATTTTTTGAGTTCTGGGACAGAAGAAGGCATGCAAGGTTTTGCAAAAAGTTTTGTATGTAAAACAAATGTTGATGTTGATGATGAGCAAAACAAAGAAAAAGGATTAATTTCTGTTTCAGTAAAACAAAAGGCAAACATTATTTTAACAAAAGAAGTGAAATTTGAAGCTGTTGCAGATGCCTTTTGTGTTAGAAAAGAAATGCAAATGGATTTTTCAAGTTTTCAAACACAAGGCATGGCATCTTGTAAGGTTTTTAATGACAAAATTGATGGCAATTTTGTTTTACAAGATCCTGATGCAAGAATTGACAAAATTTTGCTTTCAGCACCAACTTTTGCAACTGTTTCAAAAGTTCAAATTGCAGATAATGATGTGGTTTTAAAGGGTAATGCTTTTGTTGATCTTGTTTTTTTGCTTGATGATGATGCTCACACACTTAAAACTGAACAAGTTAATATTCCTTTTGAAATTTCAACAAGATGTGATGATGATTTAAAAGATTGCAATGTTTTTGCAACCATACATCAAAAAGATGTGGATGCTAGAATTAAAAAATCTAAAGAGATAGACATTAACATTGATGTTGTTGTTCAGCTTTGTGTGGAACAATCAAAAAATTGCGCTATAATGAGCAATTTAACGGTGGGGGAAGACAGAAAGCAAAGTCAACCAAACATGGGCATATATGTTGTTAATGATTTAAGTGATTTGTGGGAAACATCTAAAAAACTTCTTATCAATCCACAAATTTTAACCGAACAAAATCCAGAACTCACATTTCCAATAACAAAACCAACTCAAATTGTTGTGTATCGTCAAAAATCAAATTAAAGGCTGTTTGGCCTTTTTTTGTTTTAAAAAAATTTTTTGGTCAATTATTATAAAAAAAGGAGATTTTGTGTTGGAAAACGGTAAAACGATTTTTGGAACCATAGTTTTTTTTGTTATAATAATTGCAATAGGTGCTTTGTTTGTTCTTTTACCAAAACAAGTTGTTTCAAATTTTGAGGCAGACCAATTTTTGCGCATACATATAAGAGCCAACAGCAATTCAAATGATGATCAAAACATAAAGTATAAAGTAAAAGATGAGATAGTAAAGGTATTAGTGCCTGTTTTAAGTGGTGTAAGTTCAAAAGAAGAAGCGTTGACATGCGTTCAAAACAATTTATCATTAATAGAAAGCACAGCAAATTCAGTTCTTTTGAGAGCGGGTTTTAACTACAAAAGTAGTGCAAGTCTAAAAAAAGAGTATTTCCCAACAAGAACTTATGACAATTTAACTCTTAAAGCTGACACGTATGATGCGATAATTGTGAATTTGGGCACAGGGCAAGGAGACAATTGGTGGTGTGTGGCTTATCCACCAATGTGTTTTGTTGGAGACAAAGCAGATGGTTCAACTAACATTGTTTACAGGTCAAAACTTTTAGAAATCATAAAAAAATTTTTTAATTAACAAAACATAACATAAAAACAAAATTTTTGAACAAACTACTAAAAAAAGGAGAAAGATAATGAAAGTTTTTCAAAAATCAATGTTTTTTGTTTTAGGCATCGTGGCGTTTTTGTCTGTTTGTGTGTTTACTTTTAATATTAGTTTAGATTCAAATTTGGTTGCAGAAGCGGCGTTAACAAGTTCACAGGTTAAAACAGTTCAAACAAAATTAAAAAATTGGGGATATTATAGTGGCAGTGTTGATGGAATTTATGGCCCAAAAACAAAGGCTGCTGTAATTAGTTTTCAAAAAAAGAATGGTCTTACCGCTGATGGCATTGTTGGAGCAAAAACAGCAGCAGCTTTAGGAATGTCCTTAAAATCTAGTTCAGCAACAAGCAAAACATCAAACAATGATCTTTATTTGCTTGCAAAATGCATATATGCAGAAGCAAGGGGTGAACCGTATGCTGGTCAAGTGGCAATAGGAGCAGTTATTTTAAACAGGGTAGCAAGTTCAAAATTTCCAAACACAATTTCTGGAGTAATTTATCAACCATATGCTTTTACTGCTGTAAATGATGGTCAAATTAATTTAGAACCAAACCAAACAGCATACAATGCGGCAAGAGATGCTTTAAATGGTTGGGATCCATCATATGGAGCTTTGTATTACTACAATCCAAAAACGGCAACAAGTTCATGGATTTGGTCAAGAACTGTTGTTGTGACCATTGGAAATCACAAATTTGCAATTTAAGGAGAATTTTATGACTAAAGCAACAAAATTAACAATTTTTGTTTGTAGTTTGGCAACTTTTGCAGGATTGGTGGCAATGCTGGTGTTTGGTTTAAACAGTTTTAATCAGGTTCAAAATTACAAACAACAATTAAACAACACTTATCAAAACAATTTTTATTGTTTGACAGACAGTGTGAGTAACATTGAGAATGATTTAAGCAAATTCAGTATCAGTTCAGATGACAAGTTAAAAGAACGTTACTTAATTGAAATTGTTTCATTATGTCAAGGAGCGCAAAACAACTTGTCATCACTACCAATTGAGCACAATTCTCTTCTAAACACCTACAAGTTTGTTAACCAACTTGGTGGTTACTGTTACAGTTTGTCACAAAAATTGTCTTTAGGAAAAGAACTTACAACAGATGATGAAGCACAAATTGATGATTTGCATGAAAGTGCTGTTAAAATCAAACAAGATTTAACAAAACTTTCAAATTTAATAAATTCAGGTTACTCTATTGTTGACAACATTCAAAATCCAGATGTTAGCAAAAACAATTTTAGTGGTGAATGGAATGGTATGTATGATGACACAATTGAATATCCGACCCTTATTTATGACGGACCATTTAGTGATTCAACAGAAAACAAAACTGTAAAAGGCTTAGAAAACAAATATTGCACTGAAACAGAAGCAAAATTGTTTGTTGAAAGTTTGTTTAAAGATTGGCAAGTTGAAAGTGCTGGGGAAAGTGCTGGCAAAGATTTTGAGACTTGGAATTTTAATGTTACCAAAAAGGAAACATCAGGTTTTGTTCAGATAACTAAAAAAGGCTGTTTTTTGTTGCAATTTTCATCGGATGCTTTAAATAATGAACAAACAAAAACTATCGATGAATGTGAAACTTTAGCAAAGCAATTTGCTGTGGGTGCGGGACTAAAGTCGTTTGATATTGTTTGGAGCACTGAATGTGATGGTTTTGTTTACTGCAATCTTGTTTATGTTCAAGATGGAGTTATTGTTTATCCAGACATGGTAAAAATTAAAGTTAACACACAAGATGGCAATGTTTGTGGGTGGGAAGCTAGAAGCTATGCTTTTAATCACAAAAAAAGAATTGATATCACCCCACAAAAATCACAGCAACAAGCAAAAGTTTTGGTTGATAAAAACATGACAATTTTAACAAACAAATTGTGCATTATTCCAGCTGAATATGTGGGTGAAAATTTGGCTTGGGAATTTAAATGTTTGATGAATGACGATGTGTTTTATGTTTATATTGATGCAAACACTCTTCAAGAACTAAATATTATGAAAGTTGTTCAAACAAATGATGGGTTGCTTTTAATGTAAACAAAAGTTTTAAATTAAACAATAATTTTTTATAAAAAAGTCACAAAGTCAAACTTTGTGACTTTTTACTTTAAAAATGGTTTACTTTTTTTAAAAAACATGTTATAATTTTCTAAAATGTCGAAAATTGTAAGAAAAAGGGGATTTTATGAGCACGATAAAATACACAAAACAAATGTTGTCTGATATGGGGCTCTATGAATTAAGACAAGTTGCCTGGAAATTGGGCATTCATTTGCCAACAGTTTACAAAAAGCATGATTTAATTGAGAAGGTGCTAGAACAACAGGAAAATCCAGAAGCATCTCTTATTGCATCAGTAAAGCAAGGAAGGCCACAGAAAAAGTTTTTTGTTGATGAATCTTCATGGTTTAATGATGATTTTGGCAAAAAAACAACAAACAGCCAGATTTTATCGTCTTGGGAAAAGGGTGATTGGATTACGCAACCAGTTGACTTTTTTGAGTCATCAAATGTGGCAGTTAGACAATCTGACAATGAAAATCTGCAACTTAAATCATTTAAGGGTGTGTTTATGCTTGAAAAAAATGGTTGTGGAACAATTCATTTTGGAGAGCTACAAGAGATTTTAGCTTCACAAACTTTGCTTGTAAGTCCAGATAGAGTTACTAGTTTTTTTACCAAAAGTGGAAACACAGTGATTGGTGATTATTATGTTGATGATGAAGGCAAAAAACATCTTCGTGATTTAGATACAGCAAAAGACATATATGATAGTTTTGGTGTTTTTAAAAATTTTTCAGAATTAAACATAAAAAATGTTTGTGAAGTCATTCCATTGTGGAACAATCAAAATTTGATGTTTACAAAGTATTTGTCCCCAATAGGAAAAGGCCAAAGAGCTGTTGTTTGTGGACCTAAAAAAAGTGGAAAAACCTTTTTGCTAACAAATATGGCAGAAGAATTTGCAAATCAAGGTGTTCACACAATATATTTGTCACTTGACAAACGCCCAGAAAACCACATTGAATTTAAAAATAGTGCGATTGAAAATGTTTTTGTTCCTTTTGATGTGCGACCATTTAGACAAGTTTATGTTTTGCAACTTGTTTTTGAAAGAGCCCAAAGGTTTTGTGAAGCAGGAAAAGATGTGGTTGTTTTTGTTGATGATTTGATGTCTGCTGTAAGTTGTTATGATAATTACATTGCAACACGAGAAGAAAATTATGACGGTATCACAACTATGCAAGAAATTAAAAGACTTATGGCTTTAGCAAGAAATACAAGTGATGGTGGAAGTTTGACCATTGTTGGTTGTTTAAACACTCAAAAAGAAAATGCAGACAAATGGCTTTCTGTTTTTGAAGAAATTTGCAACTGCAGGATTTATTTGGACAAAAATTTGCAATTAATTTCAAAAACGAATGTTTTACCAGTAAGTTCAACAGATAGTTGTTTTGAAAATTTACCACAAGAATTTGTTGAAAAAGGCAACAAAATTAGAATTGAATGTTTTGATAAATCAATTCAAGAAATAGCATCAATTTATCAAGAAAAAATTAAATAATTGCATAATTTGTTAAAAAATCATAAAAAATGGTCTTTTTTGGCTGTTTTTTTTATTTTTTTATTGAAATTCATTTGCTTTTTTTAAAAAAAATTGGTATTATATAGTCAGGAATATACAAAGGAAGTGTTGTTTTGATAGAAGAAAATGAACAAAGATTTGTGGATTTATTTAACAAATATATAAAAAGGCAAGGTGCGGACAAACTTTTGGAATGGCTTGAGACAACAGATTTTTTTACTTGTCCAGCCAGTGTAAAATTTCACTCTAACATTGAAGGTGGGTTGTGCATGCACAGCCTAAATGTGTTTGACAGATTTGTAAAGCTTTTAAAAAGCGAATATGGAGAAAACTTTGAAGAACATGTTTCAATGGAAAGTGCGTGCATAATGGCACTTTTGCATGATTTGTGCAAGGTAAACACCTACAAACAAGAAATGCGTAATGTCAAAGAAAACAATGTTTGGGTTCAAAAACCATATTACGCTGTTGATGACAAACTTCCTTATGGCCATGGAGAAAAATCAGTTTACATCATAAGCAGTTTTTTAAAACTTTCAAGAGAAGAAGCCATGGCAATAAATTGGCATATGGGTGGGTTTGACCACAGAGTGCTTGGTGGATCCTACAGTTTGAGTGCTGCATATTATCAATATCCAATTGCACTTTTGCTGCATATTGCTGATGTTGAAGCAACATATTTGGATGAACAAATTTTTTAAAATTAAAATAGGAGAAAGTTATGTTTAACAGATTATATAAACCTGGTCAACTTTTGGACATGCACATTCACACACAGTATAGTGACGGAAAATTTAGTGTGCCGGAATTACTAAAATTTGCAAGTCAAAGGAGTGTTGATGTTTTGGCGTTTACAGACCATGATGTTCTTTATGCTAATTATGAAGTTAGAAGCATGAAGGATATGGGCGGTTTTAATGGGAAATACATAAATGGTTGTGAGATTGCTGTTTCTTACAAAGGAAAAAAGTATGAAGTTTTAGCCTATGATTTTGATTTGGATGAATTGGCAAAGTTTGATGCGCTTTCAATAGATTTTCAAATAGAACTTGAAAAGCAAAGACTTGCAAAACTTTTAGATTTAGGAAAAAATTTGGGTTTTTCTGTAACACAAAATTTAGAGTTTGATCCTAATTTTAGGACGGCACACAAATGTTTTTTTGATGATCTTGCCAAATATCCAGAGAACACAGAACTTTATCACAAGTATGGAATTGACAAATGTGACAACCTTTATCGTGATCATATGATTAGGCCAGGTTCACTTTTTCACTGTTATGACATAGTTAGTGAGACACCACCAATTGAATATGTTTGTAAAAAAATTCACGAAGCTGGTGGTCTTGCCGTTTTTGCTCATCCATTTACTGTTTATGGGGAAAAAGATCCAAAGCAATTGGTGATGGATTTGTATGCTGAAAACATTTTGGATGGTTTTGAATGTATTCACAAAAAATTTACTGTTGATGAAAGCATTTGGCTTTATCGCTATTGTTTGGAAAACAATTTAATCCCAACAGGTGGAACCGATCTTCACGGTGATGGATTTAAAATACATGGTGTTAGATATGAACCAGAATGTTTGGCTTTTGACAAATACAGTCAATTAGAACCTAGATTTCCAATTTTAAAAACAACAAAAGGAGATGTTATAAGATGATTAGTACATATGTTGTGTTGTCTATCGTTGCAATTTTAGTGGTAATTTTTGCAATTGGCTTTTCTTGCTACATTCAAAGCATAAGAATTGAGGTTGTGTGTGAAAGTTCCAAAACAGATTATCCAAAAAGTATGATAGCTCTTTCTGAAAGCAAAATTATTGAACTTGAAACAAGAAAAGACAAATATCCTTTGTGTTACTTTAAAAATGGAAAAAAGATAGAATACAAGAAAAAAGGGGAAAAATAATGATTTACATTGCAAGTGACCATGGTGGTTATTTAACAAAATTAAAAGTAATTTCACTTTTTGAAAAACATCAAATTGAGTTCAAAGATTTGGGAACAAACAGCACAGATAGTGTTGATTATCCTGATTTTGCAAAAATTTTAGCTGAAAATGTGTTACAAGACAAACATTCTGTGGGCATTTTGATTTGTAGAACAGGTATTGGAATGTCAATTGCTGCGAACAGATACAAAGGCATACGGGCAGCATTATGCCGTTCAAAACATGATGCAGTGCTTGCAAGACAACACAACAACGCAAATGTGCTAGTTATTAAGGCTGGCGGATGTTGTTGCAAACGAAAAGCAATGATTCAGGCGTTTTTAAACACACCTTTTGAGGGTGGAAGACATGCAAAACGAGTGCAAAAATTAGATGAGATTTAAAAACTCATCTTTTTTTGTTCTAAACAAAAAACTTAAAGCATATACTTTAATTAAAAAGAAGGTATAACATGAAAAAATTTGCGTATTTAACATTGGCTTTAAGTTTCTGTTTTTTGTTTGCTTTTAGTGCATGTTCTGGTAATTTGTTAGAAGAAACAAAAAAACACATTTCAGATGAACGAGATAATTATTTTTATGGTGAATCCAACAATTTTTATGTTGCTTTTTCTTCTGGGGTGAGAGAATCGCCTTATGTTTTGGATGGTAAAGCAAACAAAACAGTTGAGTTTGGTGTTTTGACAATTGTTACAAAAAAGCGACAAACAACACAAAGTTTAACATATAAAATTAGTGTTGACAATGAAAATTTTGAAGGGAATTTTGAACAAAGCCCATTTGATGACAGCTATGCTGCAGACATAAGTACCAAAGTTTGCGATGATGCAACAATTTTGGTGACAATTAGTGATGGTGGGCAAACTGACACTGCAACTTTAGATTGTTTAAGCAAAAAATTTAACATAAACAGCCAAAAAGCCTTAGAATTGGCACTAAATGAAATTCAAAATGAGTTTTTTGCTTCGTCAAAACAAAATTATGAAGTTCACATAAAAATTGTTGCAGACATTTCTAACATCATTTCAGACAAATTTTGGCTTGTTATGTTTTTGTGCGAAGATGGCAAAAGTTTGTCAGTGCTCATAAATCCAATGACAGGAGAGTGTGAAACAAAAAAAGTTTAAAAAATTTTTTAAATGTTGCACATTTTTTGTAGTTTTTTAATAATATGGCTATGTGGGACGCAAAAACAAAAGATTTTAAAAAACAAAAGAAAAATTTTACATAACAAATTACACACACAAAAATCTAAGGAGGCTCAAAAGATGTTTGGAAAACTTTTTGGAGGAATGGATAATTTTGGATGTGGCAAATCAAAAAACTCAAGTTGTGACGTGCTTACTCTTCTTGTAATCATTTATGTTCTTCTTAACTGTGGAATTTTAAACTGTGGTTTGGATATTTGCACAATTTTAATTTTACTTTTATTCTTCTGTTGTTGTTTTAACAAAAAAACACAAAACACACAATGTGGTTGTGGCTTCTAAACAATATAAAAGTATATAAAAAAGCGCGGAAATCACCGCGTTTTTTTGTTTTTTCAAAAAAAGACAAAAAAAGACAGCATATTTTTTTTATGAAAACTCAAAATGTTTGTGTAAAAATGAAAATTTTTATCTAATCTTAGAAAAATTTGTTGATATTTTGTTGACAAACACTGTAAATTGATGTAAAATAAATATCGTTAAACTAACAAACAAGGAGACTTAAATGGAAACTAAAACAATTAAAAGATTTTCAATAGGAATGATGCTTATTACATTCACTTTGATGATTTGCGCAGCATTTGGCGTGCCACAATCAGTTTTTGCAGCACAGTCCTATAGTGATCATGTGGGAGAAACAATAAGACTCACACAACCAGCATCAAACTACTCTGTTGTTGCTGGTCAAGTTGAATTGCCTACAGCAGATTTTAATGGAACATTAAAAGTTGTTGCTGTAACAAACAATTCAGCAAAGCAGGTGATTGAAGTTGAACCAGGAACAACATCTTCACCTTACACACCAACACTTGATTTGGTGGAAGAAGTTAGCAGTTACACAGTAACTTACACATTAACAGCTGCAAACAATGTTGAAACAAAAACTGTTATCAATGTTGACATTGACCTTACTCAACCTGTTTTTGAGTGGAAAGCTAACACAAAAAACATTATTCCAACAAAAGTAAACAAAAAGACAGATGGAAGTTTTACACAAATTAATCTTCCACAACCAACAATTAAAGATGTTGATGGAAATGAACTTACAGATGGAACATTGACTGTTGATGCTTATGATCCAGACCAAACAAAAATCACAAGTCAAATCGACAATTTTGTGTGGACAGCAGTTGAAGGCAACAAGGTTGGAACTTACACTTTTGTTTACACTTACAAAAGTTCAACATCTTACACAAAAACACAAACTTTTACATTTACATTAACTGAAGAAACAATAGAAACAGTCCTTCAAATTAGCGATTGGAAAGATTCAAAATCACTTCCAACATCAATGGCTCTTTTTGTTGAATCTGAATTGCCACAACCAGTTGTTGTAAACACAAAGGCAAGTAATGCTAAAGTTGATGTTTACACAAACATTTACCTTAAATGCGTTCCAGATGATGAAACAATTCAAGGAACAACTTACACAAATGATGAAAGCAAAAAAACAACAGCAGGTTACACCTACACAGCAGAACTTGATGACTTTAAATTCACACCAACAGTTGCAGGAAAATACACAGTAACTTACCGCGTTGAAGACTTTTTTGGAAACACAGCAGAGCAATCAAGTGATGCTAACGCTATTAGTGTTTCAAAAACGAAAGCAAGTGGACAAGGATTTGTTGTTCCAAAATATGCTGAGGCAGACATTGATGACATGATTGCTGACATGGATGCAGGAACACTTTTAACAGCAGAGGATCAAATTCCTTCATATGTTTACAAGGGTTACAAATTTGATTTTCCAGCACTTTTTGGATACGATAAAGCTTATGGGGAAGAAAGTTTAGAGAATTTGACTTATCAAATTACAATTTCTTACACAGAGCCAGGAAAATCATCAGCAACACGTCTTAGCTACTCTTCAGCAATTAACGAAACAGCAACAAACAACAGACATCTTGATCCAACAGATCCAACAAAGAATGCTGATCTTAAAGATTTTGAGTTTAAATTTGCTGTTGACTACACAATTAGATACTTAATTAGTGACCAACAAAACAACTCTTTGTTTGATAACACTTACACAGTTAAAGTTGCAGAAACAAAACCTGACACAGAAGTTTCTATTAACATGAGTGGTCTTAACACTATTGTAAAATATGGTGAAACACTTAAATTCTCTGTTACAGCTTCAAGTTTTCTTAGCAGTGACAAATCTGTTACAGCAGACGAAAGACCAACAGTTGTTGTAAAATACACAGTTGGAACTTCAACAGTAGAAACAGTAATTCAAATTCACAATGATGGATTCTATTATCTTGATCTTGTTGGAGATGATTTTAGTGGAAATCAAGAATTAAAAATTATTGCAAAAGCAACAGATGATTTAGATGTTTCAAAAGAAATACCAAAAACCATTCAAATTCAAGACATTCAATCTGATGTTTCAGCTCCAGTTGTTGCTTACGGCGATGAAATTAAATTTGTTGGCAACGAATGGGGTGACGGAACGACAATGAACACAATTTATGCTGGAACAGTTTTAAAACTTCCAATTATTGTGTTTGATGATGAAAGCAGTTTCCAAGTTTCAGCAAAGATTTTGTGTAACGACAAAATTCTTTCAACAGGAGTTTGGGGAGCAAGAGGTGAAAATCAACCAGTTTCAATTGGTGGACAAACATTTACTGCGTCAAAAGTTGGAACTTACACAGTAGTTTATGAAGCGAAAGACCTTGCAGGAAACATTGCAACAAAATCATTTACATTTGATGTTGTTGGAGAAGAAATTCCAATTCTTCACGTTGGTTCATTTGCTTCAAGTTATGAGTATGGTGACGAAATTGACATTTCAAACATTTCTGTTACTATAAATGGTGAAGAAGTTGACTCAGAGTACTACACAAACATTATCACAAACATTCCTACATCACAAGAAAAAGTTGTTGATCTTATTAATGCATTCCTTGCTACTCCAGCAGAAATTTACACAGATCCAGACACAGGAATTAGTTATTATCCAGCAGACTACAAAATTAAAGGTTCAATCCTTTGCATGATTGAAGGCAATGTTGCAGTTGTTGATGCACAAGACCTTAAAACAATTATTAGAGCTGGTCAAGAAGGAAGCATTACTTTAACTTACTGGGCAGTTAGTGAAAATGGAGACTTTAACGAATCACCAACAAGCGTAACATTCGATGTTGCCGACACAAAAGGACCTATTGTAACACTTAATGCTGAAAAAATTACTACATCAGCTTATGATGAAGAAGAGACAATAAAAATTTACATCCCAGATGCAACTTCAAAAG
Source organism: uncultured Clostridia bacterium (assembly GCA_947168085.1). Lineage (GTDB taxonomy): Bacteria > Bacillota > Clostridia > Christensenellales > UBA1242 > UBA7584. The sequence continues at coordinate 12,973 of CAMVKM010000020.1, forward strand.
ATTACATTTCAAATGAGCACTGTGATGTAGCAATTACAGCAAAATACAAATCAGACACAACAAATCTTGAAATTGTTAAAGATGACACAAATGCTGGATACTATGGTTATGTTGTAGCAACAAAAGTTGGAATTATTGAAGTAACTTATTCTTCAAAAGACAACATGGGCAACGAAGCACAATATTTAACAGCAGATGAAACTGAATCATTAACTTACACAATTTCAGTTGGAGATGTTAGTGCTCCTGTTATTAACACAACAGAACTTCAAGAATACGTTGATTCTAAAAATTACAAATACCAAAACGAAGTAACACTTGACCTTTCAAAACTTTCTATTACAAAAGATTTGTCATATGAAAGTGATGGATTTAGTTACAAAGTTACATGTGATGGGGTAACAGTTGAAGATGTAACACTTGATGGTTCAATGTTAAGTTTTACAGCAAGTTCTTATGGTGACTATGTTGTAAGTTTTGATGTTGAAGATGCATCTGGAATTGCTGCTGACACAAAAACTGTTAGCTTTACAATCAGCAAAGAAGGTGGCGAAAGCACAACTTCAACAACAATTTGGGGAACAGTTTTAATTATTGCAGTTTTGGTTGTTTTGGGTGTTGTAATCTTCTTGTTTGCAAAACCAACAAAATCAAAAGCAAAAGTAAAAACTGAATCAAAAAAAGATGACTCAAAAGACAAAAAGAACGACAAAATTGAAGTTTAATTAAAAAAAATATGGTGAAAACCATATTTTTTTTGTTAAAAAGAAAAAATTTAAAATAAAAAAAACATGCAATTTTGCATGTTTTTTCGTTATTATTTTCTAGTTGTAATTTTGTTTCCTTTAAGATCATTAGCATGTCTTTTTTGCTCTTGTTGTTTAATTCTTTCTTGTTCTTTTTCAAGAATGTTAATGTCTGCTTTGATTGCAGCAATGTTCTTTTCAAGTTGATTTACTCTTGCTTGATAATCAGATTTTTTCTTGCTAGGGTTTTCAAGTTTTATGCTACTGTCTTGTTCAGCAATTTCTTTTGCTGTTTCAAAAGCTTCAGTTTGTTTTTGATATTCAGCTTTTTCTTCTTCTAAATACTTTTCTGTTTGTTCAAGTTCTTCACGAAGGAGTTTTAATTTGTGATTTACTGATGTTTTGTAGTTTTTGTGGTCAAGGTCTTGAAGAAGGGTGGCTGAACGGTCATATGAGTTTTCAACTTTAACTTTAACAGGTCTGTTTGAAAGATAACGTTTAATGCAGTAACCAATTATTGCAACAACAATACCTGCAGCAATTAAAATTGTTGGGATTGAAAGCCAAGCAAGTGATTCAGAATATGTTTTTGATGGAGTAGAACCGCCATCATCTGAGTCACTTGTGTTTGCAACACTTATAACGCGGTCAGCTTTGTTTACGTTTGCTTGGTCAGCTTCCATGTCAACAGTAAATTGGTCTTCACTAAGTTGAACAATTTGAAGATCATCAAAGAAAACATAACCACTTGAAAGAGTTGTTTCGTTTCCAAGACCAAGATTTAATTCAAGGTCAAGATTTTCTGTTGGGTTGATGTAAATTGTGTAGTCAAGCCAATCATTGTCTGTTGCTTTAAATCTTCCTTTTGTGTTGATGTTTGCAAATGATTTGTTAACATCCTTTAAAATAATGCTTGCATTAATTTCTTGATTGTTAAGTGCAATTGTTTTTACGTTTATTGTAATTTTGTAGTAAGAATCTGCACTTAAAGAGAATTTGAGATTGTTTGTAAAAGCATAGTAAGTTTTGTCTGGAGAGTAAATCATTAAAGTTGTCTTGTCTAGAGAACTAGCAATAGGATTGTTTGCAAGAACTGGTGCAATGTTACTTGCATTTATGATGCCTGCAACAATGTTAGAATCATCTAGTTGAGTTTCTTCTTCATTAGGATTTGATTTTACAGAACCTGTCCAATAGTAAGGGGTTGAAATTTGTCCTACAATTGTTTTGTCGTAATTAGCAAAGTCATCTGTGTAAACAGTTGATTCAGTGTTTTCAACCGCTTTGTCTAAGTTTACAACTTGAACAGTAGGGCTTTCGATGATTGAGTCAAGAGATGTTGTTACGCTTTCCCATATTATGTCATCAAAATAAGCAAATCCATAAACAGGTTTTGTTTCTCTTCCAAAACCAATGGAAAGAGTAAGAGTTTGTGCTGTTGCGGCATTTCCAAAATAAATTGAAAAAGTTTTCCAAATTCCATTTGTTTGAAGGTCGAGCATTTGAGCAATAATAACACCATCACTGTTTTTAAGATAAATGTTTGCTCCAGCTGATGTTGAATTTATGTTTGTTGTGCAAATATTAACATTTAAAACATATTTTGTGTTAGCACTTGCAGAAATTGATGAGTCTGAAGTGTAAGCTTGAACATCTGTTGTTGTGTTTGCCATAAGCAAAACATTGTTGCTTGAGTCTGCGCTGTAAATTGATGAGTTTGGTTTAATATTTGGGTTTCCAAAACTTGCTTTGTAGGCATTAAAAATGTCACTTTGAAGGTTTATAACACCACTAAAGTTTGTTTTTGATGTTGATTGTGATTTTGTTGTCCATGACCAATCACTAGGAGTGAGTGGGTAAGTGGTTTCAGTAAAAATTGATGTAACATCATTAAAGTAACCATTTTTAATTGTTAAATTGTTTGTTGGGTTAAGGTCAAGTGTTGCATTTGTAATTCCAGTATCTGATGCTTGAGATTGATCGCCAGATGTTACTTTTTGAGATGTAATGTTGTCAAAGAAAACATATTGATTTGTTGTTGGGTTTGTTGAACTAAGGCCAAGAGTTAGTTGAATTTCGCTGTCAAACAAAGCATTTCCTTTTACAAAGAAGACATATTCGTTCCAGTCATTTGTTGTTTTTTGACTTGTTGTTGAAACACTAGAAATGCTTACAGCATCATAAGTTTTGCCATTAATTTTGTCTGTCGGAGCAACATTTGCAACAATTGAACTTGCATTGGTTTTTGCCCAAAAACTAATTCTGTAAATAGTTTGTCTGTTGATTTTTATTGGGCTTGATTTTAGTGTTCCTGTTGCTGTTTGATATTTTTCGTTGTAAACCATTGCAACAGATGTGTTAGCTGTTCTTGCGTTTGTGTTTGGTGCAATGATGCCAAAATTTTCGCTGTTTGCATTTACAACTCTAACAACTGAATTTGCTTGTTCAATTGTCCAGTTTGTTGTGTTTAAAAAGTTTCCATTTTCAACATAACCATCTTGTGTTTCAATGTCAGAGTAACGAAGGTCAACAACAGAATTAAATAGAAGTTTTGAATAATCTTGAGTAACAGTTTGGGTGATTGGGTCAAGTTGTTCTTCAAAGTAGTTTTTTGACAATTTCAAAAGTTTTACATTGTCAAAGAACACATATCCAGAAGATTCAACAGCAGATGTTCCAGTTTGCCAACTTGGTTTTCCAAGATAAAGATTTAAAGTTGCAGTTGATTTCTTTGTTTGCTTTGTTGCAACAAAAATAGTTGCTGTTCCCCAATTTTTGTTTGTTTGATAGTCTGTGATAATAGCACCAGAATTTCCTGTAAAGTCATCACCACTAAGAGCAATGCTAGCAATAGGGTTATCATAAGCAGCAAATGAAGAATTTGTGTTTCCTGTGTAAAAATCAACAGATACAGCGTAAAAGCTGTTTGCATCAAATGTTATGGATGAACTTGCATAGCCAAACACTTTGTCTTGCTTTGAGTTAATCATTAAAATGTTTGTATCATCTCTCATGCTTGAAAGGTAAGGAGAAGAAGATGCTCCAAGGTTGTAATCTTCGTGGTAGTTTAAGTAAGCTTCACTTGAAACGTCAATAACACCAATAAACAAATTTTTTGCATCCTCTGTGTTTACTGTTCCTTGTTTTGTCCAACTGCTAGGAACTTTTATGTTTGTGCTTCCTGTGTAGTTTGATGAAGTTATTGTTGAAGATCCTGATGAGGTTGATGTGAAATTGTTGTTTGTAATTTTTGATGTAAGATCTTCTTGATTTGATTTGTCATTTTGATTTGTCAAGTTCAAAGCACTGGTTTGAGTTATTGTGTTTGAAAAGACTTGCACATTGCTAAAAAACAAAAAGTTTTGTGCAGTTAAAAAAGCAAGTATTATTAAAATGCTTATAAAAAGTTTTGTTGCGAGTTTTTTAATTTTTGTCATTGTAATCACCTTTTAAGAATATATAGAACAATTATAATACAAAATCAAAATAAAAGCAAGAATTTTTGGGTGTATTTTTTTAAAAAAATAAATATTCTTACTTTTGAAGCTTTAAAAAAGGTTTTTTGTTTGCAAAAATGCTTTTTTGTCCTTTTTTTATTATTGACAACACACTAAATGATTAAACTTTAAAACAACAAAAATATTGTTAAATAAGCAACAATTTTAATTATTTTTCATATGTTAGTTATTATTTTTAAGGAGATGTTAATGATTATTGAAAGTTTTGTTACATTCATGAACAAAATTATGTTGTTTTCTTCTTATGTTGACAATGTATCTCATTTTCCAAAACCGCTTTCGCAAGAAGAGGAAAAACAGCAACTTGAAAAGTATCAAAATGGAGATGAAGAAGCAAAAAAAATACTTATTAGCCACAATTTAAGACTGGTTGCTCATATTGTAAAAAAATATAGCAACAGCACAAAAGACGCAGATGATTTGATTTCAGTTGGAGCAATTGGGCTGATTAAAGCAATAAATTCTTATTCTTCAGCAAAAGGAACACAGCTTTCAACCTATGCCGCCAGATGCATTGAAAATGAAATTTTAATGCTTTTTAGAGCGCAAAAAAAGCATCAAGGCACACTTTCACTAGAGGAAAGTTTGGGTGGAGAAAATGATGACAGTGAAGTGATGCTTTCAGATGTTGTGTCAGATTTGGAGCCGGATGTTATGGAACAAGTGGAATCCAATATTTTAACAGACAAAATTATTCAACTTATAAAAAACAATCTAACAGCAAGGGAATATAAAATTTTGGTAATGCGTTTTGGCATTGGTGGAACTGTTGCCTACACACAAAAAGAAGTGGCTAAAAAATTGGGAATTTCAAGGTCTTATATATCAAGGCTTGAGAAAAAGGCACTAAAAATTGTAAAGCAAAAAATTGAAGAACAAAAACTTTTTGAAAATTGACAATTTTGGCGTTTTTGATAGGTTTTTAAGAAAAATTTGAAAAACTTAAAAAATTTTGAAAAAATGGGGGTTGACAAATTAGCTCTTTTGTGATATACTATGATCAGTAGCTAGTTAGACGGTCGAATTGCACCGCAATTAGGAAAGTCCGAGCACAGCAGGGCAAGGTGCGAGATAACATCTCGTGGAGGCGACTCTAAGGATAGTGCAACAGAAATGAACCGCCACTGGTCACAATTTTATTGTGTTTTTAGATTTTGAAAATATCAAATCTTACCTCCTATTTTTTCGCAATAAAATTCAATGGTAAGGGTGGAAAGGTGGTGTAAGAGACCACCGGCATGCCAGAGATGGCGTGTGCTCTGTAAACCCCACTTTGTGCAAGATAAGGAAGAACCAAAAGGTTTGCCCGGCCTTCTTCCGACATACATCGCTTGAGCGTTTTGGCAACAATTCGCCTAGATAGATGACCGTCCATTAACAGAACTCGGCTTACAGACTAGTCTACTTAGAAGTTAAGATTTCCCGCTTAACTTCTATTTTTTTTATAAAAAAACACTTACAAAAGTAAGTGTTTTTTTGTCAAGAAGATTAATTGCTGTTTGTTCATCTATAATTGAAACACTTTGGTTTTCGTCGCTCATTATTCTGTTTATCAAAGCGGAACATAAAGTATTATTTTTATCTGTTGCGATAAAAGCGGG
>CAMVKM010000021.1 GCA_947168085.1 uncultured Clostridia bacterium
GATTAGGATTGCAGAACCAATAACAATTAGGTAAATTAGTGGTTCAATCCATGATCGTGATGTGATGGTAAGAACAAGCAAAACAATCAAAACAGCAACAAGCATGATGATTGGAATTTCACTTGTTATGGCATTACGTGAAGCAACAGCAGTAACAGATGAGCCAATCATGTAGTAGCTTTGATTTTCAGCAAGTTTTGTGGGCATAAATTCTTCAATTTTTTGAAGAGTTTTTTCAGCTTCTGTTGTGTAGTCGCTGTCTTTTAAAAAGATGTTAAGCATGCAGTAGTTGACATCATCTTTTATTTGGGTGCGGGAAACCACGCAAGTTGAAACTGTGTCAAAATCTTGAATTTCTTCGGCGATTTTTGTGGCATCGTCTTTTTCAACATTTTTAAGCATCATTCCTGCTGTTCCTGTTGCCCCAAATTCGTCTTTCATAAGCTGTATGCTTTGTTTTGTGTTTGAATTGTCAGGTAAATATTCTGTTAGGTCATAGTTTACATGCACAAAGTTCATAAGAACAGCGCTTGCAACAAGCAAAACAAAAAATATACTTAAAAACCAATATCGTCCTTTAACAACAAAATTGCCAAACTTGTTCATTTTTTATCTCCTTTTTTAATTTATAGTGTAAATTTTGTTGACAGTTATTTACATTATATGATAAAATTAAATTAAAATCAAGAGTTTTTAACAAGTTTTTAACACAAAGATGAATGTGTTGTGATAAAAATTTTGATTTTTGTTTAATTTTAAAAAAGGGACAAAAATATGAAAAACAAAAAACAAACAAAAGTTCCTGAAATGCTAAACAAGCAAACCAGGCATGCAATAAGAACAAGAGCGCTTATTGCAAGAAGTTTTGTAAATCTTATGGAACGCAACAGTTTTGAGGACATAGGCATTGTTGATATTTGCAATGAAGCATTAATCACAAGAGCAACTTTTTACAAGTATTATGAAGACAAAAATCATCTTGTGTGTTGTATGTTGCGTGACCACTGTGAAGAAATGTTTAAGCAAGCAGGTCTTGGAGATGAAACAAAATCACCAAAAGAAGTTTACGACAACATTTTAAGAATGATTGCTGATTTTGTTGTTGAAGACAGAGAAAAAATACGTGGTTTTTTGGAAATTGTGTGCTCAGATAGACTTAGATCAATAATTATGCAAAAAATGACAGGGCTTGTAGAAGAATTGTTGACAACATTAAATGATGATGTTATAAAATTGATTCCAGTTGAAATCGCTGCAAGTTTGATTGTTGGTGGATTTGCACAAATTTTAAGATACGTTTTTGAAAACGAAAAAACTTACACAGCAGATGAAGTTGTTAAATACTTTAACAGCCTTTATGACAATTTTCATGGTAAGGAAAATTAAGTGCATTTTTGCACTTTTTTTGTTTAAAAAAGTCAAAAAGTCTTGACTTTTTTTTTATTTAATAATATAATATGAAAAGATTTCGCAAATTAAAATGTTAAATTTTGCGAAAATTTGCAAAAGGAGTTTTTATGAACAAAAGTGAATATTTAACAAAGCCAAGAAGGCTTTTGAAAGATTTTTTTAATCAGCATCCAGACGAAAAGTTTACAGCAAGGCAAATTGTTGATGGTCTTGGCAAAAAACTTTCCATAAGTTCAGTTTACAGAAATTTAGACGCACTTGAAAAGCAAGGGCTTATCAAAAGATTTGCTGGTCACGGATGGGAAGGCATTTACTATCAATTTATTGCAACAGAAACTTGCAAACATTTTTTGCACATAAATTGCAAAAAGTGTGGAAAAACAGTGCACGTAAGTCAAAAAGTTTCAAATGTGATTGAAAAAAATTTAAAAGAATTTGAAAATTTTGCATTAGACAAAGAAGCCACAACAATTTTTGGTGTTTGCCACAATTGTTTAAACCAAAAAGGAGAGAATTATGGCACAAATTAAGGCAACTAATCTTAACATAGGTTATGACAACAATGTTGTTGCAAAAAATCTTTGTTTTGAAATAAACAAAGGAGATTACGTTTGTGTTGTTGGTGAAAACGGAAGCGGAAAATCAACGTTAATCAAAACACTTTTGGGGCTTTTGCCAAAACTTGGTGGAAACTTTGAGTTTGCTGAAGGTTTACAAAAAACAGGAATTGGCTATCTGCCACAGCGCACTGATTTTCAAAAAGATTTTCCGGCAAGCGTAAAAGAAATTGTGCTTTCTGGTTGTTTGGCAAACAAAAAATTTAAAGTGTTTTACAGCAAAAAAGACAAAATTTTGGCAGAGGAAAACATGCGTCATCTTGAAATTTTTGATTTAAAAAACAAACCTTTTTCGGTTTTGTCGGGAGGACAACAACAACGAGTTTTGCTTGCAAGAGCTTTGTGTTCCACAAAAGATCTTTTGGTTTTGGATGAGCCGGTGTCTGGACTGGACACAATTAGCACTCATGAAATGTATGATGTTTTGAAAAAACTCAATCAATCTGGAATTACGATTATCATGGTTTCGCATGACCTAAATTCAGTAACAAAATTTGCTTCACACATTTTGCATATTGGAAAAGATGTGTTTTTTGGAACAGCAAAAGGCTACGAACAAACACCACAATTTAAAAAACTTGTGGAACAAGGAGGGCACAACAATGGACATTAGTTTTTGGGACATAATTTGTCAGGATTATGTTATTATTGCACTTGTTGTGGTTTTGCTAACTGCTCTTTGTTCTTCACTTTTTGGGGTGACTCTTGTTTTAAAAAGGTTTTCCTATATTGGAGATGGCTTGTCACACGCTGCATTTGGAGTTATGGCAGTGGCAGCCGTTTTAAATCTTTCAAACAGTTTGTGGCTAACTCTTCCAATCACAATTGTTGTGGCAATTATTTTGCTTTGTGGTGGACCAAACTCAAAAATCAAAGGTGACGCATCAATTGCAATAATTTCGGTTTCGGCACTTGCCATAGGTTATGTTTTGATGAATGTGTTTGGAACAAGTCCAAATGTTTCAGGAGACATTTGTAGCGCACTTTTTGGGTCTATGAGCATTGTTAACATGGGAACAACCGAACTTTTTGTTGCAATTGGGCTTTCGGTGTTTGTTTTGGTTGTGTTTGTTTTGCTTTATCACAAAATTTTTGCCATCACTTTTGATGAAAACTTTGCAAAAGCAACTGGAACAAAAACCAAAGTGCTTCAGGTTTTGATGGCGATTGTTTTGGCGGTTTTAATAGTTCTTGCAATGAAGCTTGTTGGTTCACTTTTGGTTTCTGCACTCATCATTTTTCCGGCACTGTCAGCCATGCGAATTTTCAAAAGCTTTTTGGGTGTGACAATTGCATCAAGCATCATTGGTGTTTGTTGCGCATTTGTTGGATTTTTGCTTGCGGTGTTAATTCCAAGCCTTCCTGTGGGTGCAACAATTGTTTTGGTTAACCTTGTAAGTTTTGGAATATTTTCATGTATTGCAGCATTTGCGAAAAAAGCAGCCTAAAAAGGCTGTTTTTTGTTTAAAAAAACTTAAAAAATCTTAAAAAAGGGTCTTGAAACAAATCAAAATTTGTGGTATAATTGTTTCTGTAAGGAAGGGAAGAAACAATTATGACAAATGAAAATCAAAAAACAGAAGAACAACAATTTATTGATGAAGCTTTAAACAAAATGACAAAAGCGGTTAAAAATCCAACAGAAGAAAACTTGCAAGAAGCTGATTTAAATGCTGACGAATTTGAAAAATTGATGACTTTTACTTGGCAAGAAATTATGGTTAATGGGGATCAAAATGGAATTAAAGAAAAAATTGCACCATTATTAAGTGTTTTGGATGAATCAAATTCGTTAAACAAAAATAATGTTAAAATAGGTTTTCTTAAATCATTTTTTGATCCATCGATTAAAAGCAGAAAACCATCAAACAGTCAAATAAAAAGAATGGTTTGCAACGCTTTAAAAGAAACAGCTTATGATGATGAAACAATTTCAAAAATCGACAAAAGCACCATAAATTGTTTGTCAGAAGAAAAATCAACAAAACACAAAAGTTCAGTTACAAAATATGACAAGTATCCAGAAAAAGTAAAAGAAATTTATCTCACAGCAGACAGTGATCTTGAGACCCTTGAAATTATGAAAAGATTCAAACAAATTGACAAAGAAAGTTATGACATTATTAAAAAAGACATTTTGCTTTCAAGAGATTCTGATGTTTGTGTTGCAACAATTCAAAGCCACGCTGAAGACAAGCATGTTGAAAAACTTGTGTTAAAACTTAAGGAACTAACTGAAGGTGTTGATGCCATAGAACTTTACACACAAATGTATGGAAAACTTTTTGAAAACTCGTTGGTTAGTTGTGACAACAACAAACAAATTTGTGAAAAACTTGATGAATTTGTGTTAAAAATAGAGCAAAGCAGTGGAACAACTTTTGCTTCTAACGACAACAGAGTTTTTAAAATTAAGCGTGAAGTTGAAAAACAAATTGAAGAAGCTTTTGCAAATGACAAAAAAGACAGAGAATGTTTTGTTAAGGGCAAAAAACTTGAAAAAGAAACTTTAGAATTTAGAAGAGAAGAAAAAACAGCAGAAGTTTTTGCGAAGTTTTGCGATCCTTTTAGTGAAGAGGACTTTAAGGGAAGTGATTGGAATAACATTGAAAAAATGCTTGTTTCAAAAAATGAACTTCTTAAATCTTGCAAAAAGCAATTTGAAGAACTAGACAAACAATATAGACAAGCAAAACGTGAATACGCTGAAGTTAACCAAAAAATAAAAACTTATTTTGACCCAAAAAATAATGATTCAAAAATTGCGCCACTCTCAATTCAAGCCCTTTAAGAAAAACTCACATTTTTGTGGGTTTTTTTGATATTGACTTTTTTTGTGTTTTGTGTTATAATTTTTACAGGTGGTGTTAAAAATGATTATTACAATGACAGGAAAGCCATGTGCTGGAAAAAGTGTTATGATTGAATTTTTAGCCAGGAAATATGGTTTTGATGTGTTTTATTCTGGCGCTCTTTTTAGGGAAGAAGCAAAAAGAAGGGGAATGAGCGTTTTGGAACTTAATCAACTTAATGATTTTAAAGTTGATTACTTGCTTGACAAAAAAATTATTGAAGAAGGAATTAAAAGGCAAGATGATGAAGTGATTTTTGACAGCCGTCTTGCTTGGGCGCTGTTGTCTGTGCCAAACCTTAAAACATTTTTGGATGTAAATGAAGATGAGCAAGCTAGAAGGTTGATTAATTCTGGCAGAAAAGGTGAAGAGAATTCAAACATCAGCTTAGAGCAAGCAAAAAAAGATTTAAAAGCTCGTTGGGACGCTGAAAATGAACGTTATGAAATTTTGTATCACATCAGCAACCGAAACGACAAATCACCATACGATTTTGTTTTAGACACATCAAATATCACAGTTGAAGAAGGTGCGGAAAAAGTTCATGAAAAATACTGCAACTTTGTGGACACAGGAAAGCAAAAACGTATTCAAGAAAGCATTGCGAAAATTATTGAAAATGCATTAAAAGAAGATGAAGCCTTGGCGCCAAAACCAAAAGAATTTGGGAGATAAAAGCCGAAAGGCTTTTTTTGTTCTTTTTTACAACAATATTGCGTTTTTTGTTTGACTTTTTTTGTCTTTTGTGGCAAACTAGAAAAAAAGGAGAAGAAAAAATATGAAAAATGGCGTTGAAATGATTTTTGGAATTTTCAACATATTAAACTATTTTGACAGGAAAGCTGATGCTTGGCGTCTTCGTGGTTATGCCTACAAAATTCTTGTGTTCTTAGGGCTTGTTTTGTTGGGGTTGATTGCGGTTGGCTTTACTGTTGGTGCATTTGCTTGTTTTAAACAAATGGACAAAGGGCTTGCACATTTTCTTGTGTTTGTGTTTTTTGGTATTATTTGTGCTGTTTGTGCTGTTTACTGTGTTTTTTACTTTTTTGTTGAAACCATTTCACTCATGATTATTTGTGGTGTTTTGGTTGGGAAACAAAGAGCTTACAAAAAAAGACAAGCTGAAAGTTTTGAAGGACAAAAAGCAATGGAAGAAGCAAAAGCAAGTGGGCAGATTGCCATTGATGGGCAAGAAGCGGAACCTGTAGAAAAATATCAGTTTGATGCAAAAGACCAATATCAAAAAGAACAATTTGCCGACTTAAGACCGGTTAAAAAAGGAAAGCGCATAAGTTTTAGAGAGCGTTTGATGGCAACAGCAAATGAACCATATCTTCAAACAAAGCCAGCTTTTGACATAACTATTATGGTTTTAACAGGACTACTTTTGGTTGGTATGGCATTTTGGGCATTTGCAGCAATTTCAGGAATTAATTAAAAAAAGAACCAATTTTTGGTTCTTTTTTAATTTTCTTCAAAAGTGTTTCGGCTTGATTGTTTTAAGATTTTTTGTTGTTGTTTTTCTGTTAAGTTGTGTATGTCTAAAATTTCTTGGTTGTTTGGAAAAAACAGTGTTTCAACAAATTTTGTGACAGCCAAACAAAAGCAAAGAATAATCATAACCACATAAAACAAAATTAGTGGCCAAAAAACAAAAGACAAAAACAAACAAGCGCCCAAAATGCAAGCAACAACAAAGTAAAAAATTCCACAAAGTCTTAAAGCGATTTTTGCTTTTAAAAGCGTAACAGGGTTGTTTGTGCTTTTTTTGGAGTTAAGCCCCGAAACCAAAGCAAAAATTCCGCTTGCAATTCCACAAACTCCGCCAACGATAACAGCGCTAAAAAGTTTGAAAGTGCGTTCAGGATTATCAAAAGTGTGATAATCAAAAAATTCAAAAAATGGTTTGCCCCAACTGTTGTAACCCAAAAGGCAAATCACAAAAGCAAAACAAAAGGCAGCAACAACAACAAACACAGCGCCAAAAGCAATTTCAAGGGTGCTTGTTTTTTTTAACACAACATTTAGTTTTTCACTTACACCAAAAGCCTTAAAACTGTTTTCGTTCATTTTTTGTTCTCCTTTTTTGTTCTCTTTTTTCTTCGATTTTGTTAAAAAATTTAAAGAAACCGCGTTTTTTAATTTGTGGGCGTTCTTTTTCAGTTTTGTGTTGTTTTTTAATTTCTTGGTCAACAAAGGCAGCGCACAAAAGAGCAATTTCTATGATGTCTTCGGTTTGTTTTGAAATTTTTTCGCCACGGAAGGCACGTTTGTCATAATTTCCTTCGGCAAGACTGTCGGCACCATACAAAATTTGAGCAAAATTTATTTTTCTAAATTCTGCCACTGATGCCAAGGCTGCTGTTTCCATTTCAACGACAATTGCTCCTTGTTTTTGCCTTTTATCCATTTTGTCTAATGTTTCGCGGTAAATTCCGTCAGTTGTCCAAGTTTTGCCAACAACAAAGGGCTGTTTTTGCTTTTCAAGGCTTTGGCAAACAAGGTTAACCAAATTTTTGTTTAATTCAATTTCGTCACCAGTTTTTAGATAATGATAGGAAAGCCCTTCATCTCTAATTGCAGCGTTTGGAACAATGATGTCCGACACTTTTAGGTTTTTGTCCAAACAGCCACAACATCCTGCGGCAATAATGTTTTCAGAACCCAAAGCAATCATTTCTTCAAAAAGTGTTGCAGCAGCTGGAGCCCCAACAGGTGATTGGTAAACCGCAATGTTGCGATTTTTGATTTTTGTTTTAAAAACCGGAAAAACAGTTGTTTCGTTTTCAAGAACAGCAATTTGCTCGCAATCATATTTTTTCAAAAACAAATTAAAAAGCTTTTTGGAAAAAAATGTAACAGCAGTTTTTGGAAAATTTTTAAGTTCTGTATGAAATTCTGATGGATTTAAAATTGCTTCTTCGTAACCATAGTGTTTGTTAAAAATAGCATTTAGTCTGTCAAAAATCACAAAAACACCTCCATTTGTTTTTTGGCAATTCTGCTTTTAGTATAACACATTTTTTTAAATTTTGCTTGATTTTTTTTAATATTTTTTAAATTTTTTTTAATATTTTTTGTTTTTTTGTCTAAAAGGTTGTCAAAAGGATTAAATTATGTTATACTTTAAAATATTTTAAGGAGAAGATTATGGATTCAAAAAATTCAAATTTTGGACAAAAAATGGTTAACCCAGTTTTAAAGTCCGCACTAAAAAATGAAGAAGTATCTGAAAATTGTGTAACCTACAAATCAGTTTTCAGAAAAACCGGATTGTTTTTGTTGGTTGTTTTAATTGGTGTTGCGGCTGCAATGGCACTTCATTTTGTTTTAACTGGCAATATTTCGTTTGGTGAAGATGTTGTTACCATGAACACTGTTGAGGCTGTGCTTTTAATAGTTTGTTTAATTTTGTCTTTTGTTATGCCGATTGTTGCAAGTTTTTCTAACAAAGCCGCTGCTGTTTGTGGAAGTTTAGCTTGTTTTGCCTACGGCTACATTTTAGGATTTATGGCAGTTGCAATTCAAGGTTATCAAGGACCAATTTTGCTTGCACTTGCAATAACAGTTGCTCTTGTTGGTTCAATGCTTTTGCTTTATCGCTTCAAAGTTGTGAAAGTTACACACAAATTTATGAGCATTGTTTGGATTTTGTTTTTAACAATGTTTTTGGCGTCATTTTTGCTTTTGATTTGTTACTTTATTCCAGGGCTTCAACCAATTGTTGTTTCAATGTGGGCAAATCCTTGGCTTTCAATTGGTTTTGGAGTTTTGGGAGTTGTTATTGGTTGCTTGTTTTTGCTTTGTGATTTTCGAAGTATTGAAGATGCTGTTGAAAACAGAATAGACAAAAAATATGAAAACCGACTTGCTTTTGGACTTGCTTTTTCTGTAATTTGGCTTTACTTTAAAGTTTTGGAGCTAATTTTAAGAATTGTGCAGTTCACAAAAAACTAAAAGAGCATTTGCTCTTTTTTTGTTTTGACAAATTGTTGTTTTTGTGTTAAACTAAAAATGAAAAGGAGATTGTGATGGAAAGATATCGAGCAATTATTATCAAAGACGGAAAAATAGCGCTGATGGAAAGGCACAAAAAGGGCAGACATTTTTTTGTTTTTCCGGGTGGTGGCAGAGAAAAGGGAGAAACGGAAAAAGAGTGTTGTGAGCGTGAAGTTTTGGAAGAATTTGGAATTAAAGTGAAAGCAAAAAACATGATTTATCAAATTTTTCAAAACAACACAAAGCAAGGTTTTTTTGTTTGCGATTGGATTGATGGAGAAATTCACAAAACAGATGCTGAAGAGTACACCAAAAAAGATGTAAACATTTCAGGAACCTATGATCCAGGGCTTTTTGACCTTGAATTGTTAAAAACATTGCCAGTTAAACCAAGTGAAATCAAAGATGTTTTGATTGAAGACTTAAAAAACAACAAAAATCTTGATTTTGCCCTTAAGACAATTGATGTTGAAAACATGTAAAATCGCAGAAATGCGATTTTTTTAATGTGTATTAGCCAAATTTAAAAGGCTTAGATTTTAAATTTTTAATATTGACAAAACGGTGTTTTTGTGTTATACTTAAAAACACTTTATGTTAAAAATTATGGTTTTGATTTTTATCAAAAACTTTTAGGAGAAAATTTATGAAAAAGAGCGCAGGTTTTTATGGTTTGATTGTCGCAATTTGGCTTGTTTCAATTGTGCTCTTTTTTGTTTTTTCTGGCTACACAATATCAGAATTAATTTTAAACAACGAAAAAAGTCTTGCCGTAAAAATTGTTGCAACAATATTTTTGATTTTAAACGCTTTTGTTCTGGGATTTATGTGGTTTAATGCGGTAAGAGACATTTTAACTACAACATTTTACTTTGTTAAACGAAAAAAACTTAAAAAAGTTTATGACAAAATTTCAAAAACCGTTGTTCCAGACAATCCCAAAATTTTGTTCGTGTATTGCACTTGCAACGATTTTGACCAAGAAGCACTTGAGATGTCCATAAAACAAGACTACGAAAACTTTAAAGTTGTTATTCTTGATGACAGCAGTAAACCAGAATTTAGAGAAAGAGTGGACAAATTTGCTTTGATGCATGGTTTTGAGGTTGTAAGAAGAACAGAGCGTCGTGCATTTAAGGCGGGAGCATTAAACAATTATTTGCAAAACTGCAAAGAAGACTACGATTATTTTGCTGTGCTTGACAAAGACAGTGTTTTGCCATCAAATTTTTGCAAAGAAATGTTAAAGTATTTTTACTACGATTCAAAAATTGGTGCGGTTCAAGCTTTTCATTGTCCCACAAAAACAGAAAATGTTTTTCAAGACATCAGTGCTTTGGAACTTTTGGGTGGAAATCAAATTTCTTATCCACTTAAAAACTTTTATGGCTCACCAATAATCATGGGACATGGAATTTTGATTAGCAAAAAAGCATTTGAACTTGTTGGAGGATTTCCAGAAGTTGTTGCTGAAGATTTGGGTTTTTCAATGAGACTTATGGCAAAGGGACTGCAAATTGCGTTTGCTCCAAATGTTGTTTGCCAAGAGGAGTATCCAATTGACTATCTTGCTTTTAAAAAGCGAAATTGTCGTTGGATTGAAGGGCAAATTCAATGCTTAAAAACTTTGTCCAAAGAATTTTGGAAATCAAAAGAAGCAAAGTGGTATGAAAAACTTGACGTTTTTTGGTATTACATTTTGCTTCCAATCTTTTTGCCACTTATGGGATTTGCTCTTTTGATTAATGTTGTGCTTTTGGGAATGCTTGACAGTGTAAGTTATGCTTACTCATTAATCACAACGCTTGCCATGATGCTGTCGCTTGTCACGCTTTTAATAAACAACATTTTTGTGCACAAAGGCAAACAAAAAATAAAAATAATTCCTTACTTTTTTGAAAGTTTGATTCTTTACACATCAACACTTCCAGCAATCATCTACGCCGTAAGTTCAACATTTATGGGCAAAAAACCATATTTTGTGATTACATCAAACCAATCAAACAAATATGGCTTTAAAGAAATTGTGAAATACACTTGGGTTTCATTTGTGTTTGGTGTTTGTGTTTTGCTTGCGGGTGTGTTTTTCTGTAAATCGGTTGTTGCAGTGCTCACTGTTAGCATTGCTTGTTGTATGGCTCCATTTTTGCTGCTTTTAACAAACATAAAAATCAAAAAGAAATCTGTTCCGCTAAAAAATTATTTTGTAGACAAACAAAAAATTTCACGCAAAAAACGCAAAAAAATTAAATGTATTGTTGAAAATGCTGTGTCTGTTTAAAACACCACTTGTGGTGTTTTTTTGTTTTTTGGGACTTGACATTTTTTTGATTTGTGTTATAATAAGAGCTGAAAAGTGGAAGGTAAGAAAAAGGAAGGCGTTAAATGATTAAGATTGAAAAAGTGAAAAACGATTTTACTGGCGTTGAAATTGATTTTGTTGATGAAAGCAGTATTGCTGTGGCAACAATTGGAATGAGAAACGCAAAAAACAGTTGGAACAAAAGTGACAGCAAGTTTGATGAAAATGGCGCTTACAAACTTGGACCAAATGACTTAAAACTTGCAACAACACTTTCTCAAGCAGGACCTGTGCATGGCAAACTTGTTAGGCAAATTTTTGTTGCAGCAAACATAACGGCACCACTTTATTGGTGGAAAGAGTTTGACACCTACAAAGTTGGAACAGTTGCAAACAGCACATCAACAATGCACAAACTTACATCACGTGATATCACAATGGAAGATGTAAGTTGTGATAAGTGCCTTCCACAAGCAAAAATATGTTTGGATTACACTATTGCAGTTTGTAATGATTTACGAAAAAAATACTTAGAAGCAACTGAAAATCATGACCCAAAAGCAAAAGATTATTGGTACTCACTTATTCAAACTCTTCCAAGCAGTTACAACCAAACCAGAACTGTTACAATGAACTATGAAGTTTTAAGCAACATTTACGAATACAGAAAAACCCACAAACTTGATGAATGGCATGAGTTTTGTGATTGGATTGAAACGCTTCCTTATGCAAATGAACTTATTGTTCGCGGCAAAAAACAAGAACAAAAAGTTGAAGCAAAACCAAAAGAGCAAGCTTGCATTGAAAAAATTGTTCAAACACAAAAAGATGTTACGGAAAACAATCAAGATTATGAAAACGCAAAACAAAAAAGACAAAACCAAGAATTCACTTGGGGACAAAGATAAAAACAGCCAATTTGGCTGTTTTTTGTGTTTTAAAAATAATGACATATTATGTTGACAATTGTAAAATTTTTGTGATATAATTAAAGCATAAGGGGGAAAAACTTATGGAAGGATTTTTTACAAAAACAAGAATCACGAATCTCATTATTGCTGCAGCACTTATTATTTTGGGAATTATTTTTTGTGCTTTAAACAACAGACTTTTTGAATTTCTTCAAGTAATAGGTTACATTGCAGCAGGACTTGCAATTGTTCTTGGAATTTTGCTAATTGTTATGTACTTTGCTAATGGCAAAAAAGAAACAAGCGCCAAAAAATTTATTTTAGGTGCACTTGCAATTCTTGTTGGATTAGTAATTATTATTAGTGACACAGCAATTCCTTTTCTTTTGGTTTTGGCAATTGGTCTTGGCATTTGTGGTTTTGGAATTATCTACATGGCTAAAGCTTTTGAAAAACTTAGAGTTGGAAACAAGGACATGTGGAAAGAAATGATTTATGGAATTGTTTCTGTTGTTCTAGGACTTGTTCTTTTGATTTTGTTGATGATTGTCGGACTTGATGTAGCAACCTTAATTTACATGGGTGTTGCAATAATTCTTGTTGGTATTTGTATGTGTGTTATGGTGTTTTTGGGCGACAAAGTAACTGTTAGCGTTAAAAAACAAATTGAACACGAGGACAGAAAAGAAGAAAAAGCAAAAGAAGAGCAAAAAAAAGATTCAAAAAACAAGAAACAATAGAATGTAAATAAAAAACAAAAAAGGCATGGATTTCCATGCTTTTTTTTGTATTGACAAATTTGCATTTGTATGCTAAAATTTTGCTAAACTAAAAGGAATTTTTTATGAAACAAAGAGTAAGCCCAGGATTTTACAATTCCGAAATGGAAACTAAATATTTTTTTCTTTATTTATCTAGCAAAAAACTTTTGAGGCAAAAAAGCAGCGCTGCAGATTACACGCAAAAATTAACAAAGTTTGAAGTTGCTTATTACAAAGTTTCAAAGATGAACAAAATTCTGAATGAGATTTCCAAAAACGAAAATGAATTTATAAAGTATTTAGAGCCAAGTTGGTTTAAACAAAAAGTTGATACAAATGCAGAAAGGTTAGGGATTAAGCCATACAGTGAATTAAACAAAAATGAAGATGATTTTATTTTGCTTTAAAAATTAAAAACAAAAAATTTTAAAAAATTAAATATTTTTAAAAAACGCTCATAAAAAAAGTTTTTTTAACCACAATAACTAAGGTGGAGGTAATTTTATGAACGGACTTATTGTTGTTAATTGGATTGCTTTTGTAATTCTTTTAATTGGCGGGTTAAACTGGGGACTTGTTGGAATTTTTAATTTTAACTTGGTGTCTTTTGTTGCCGGTGGCTACAACGCCTTTTCAATTATCATTTATGTTCTTGTGTTTTTGTCTGCAATTTGGCTTTGCTTTTCATCAATGCTTGGCAGAGGAATTTTGCTTTTTGAAAGACAACGCTAAAAAACGAACTGTTTTTAAACTAACACAAAAAAGAACCCAATTGAAAACTTTCGGGTTCTTTTTTAATGTTTTTTTATTTAAATTTGCTCAATTATTTTTTCAAGGTCAAGCCAGTTTTTTGCTCTTTTGATACCACTTTTTTTCAATTCTTTTTCATCAATGTTTTTGTTGTTAAAGGCGGTGAACAAAATTTTTTGTTTACATTTTGATTTTGTTAAGTTGTAAAGTCTGTCATTAACAATAGCATCACCAAAGAACAAATTTTTGTTGTGAGCAAAAACAATGTTTTCTGGTGGGAAGAAAGGAAGTTTTTTTAGAATAAATTGCCATTTATCAAAAAATTGTCGTCCATAGGCAAGTTTGTTTTCGTAATGACAACAACTGGACAGCAAAAACACATTGTGTTTTTTGCAAAGTCTTTTCAAAACGTCAAAAGCATGTGGTTTTAATTTTGAAAATTGATAGGAGTCTAGTGACACATAAAAATCGTCAAATTTTTTCCGGTCTTTTTTGTTTGGGAAAATGACTTTTTCCACAAGGACTTCTGCAAAATCCTCTTCTTTTAATAGTTTGTTTGTGTATTTTGCCAAAACTGGCACAATGTGGTTTGTGCAAACAACATCATCAATATCAATAAAAATTGTTTTCATAAAATTGTCCACCTTTTGCTTTTATTATAACACAAAAAAATTTTATTTGCAAAAAAAATCAAAAATTTTTAAGAAATTGGCGTTTTTTGTTTGATTTTGTTTTTTTGTTATGTTATAATAACACAAAATCAAGGAGGTTTTTATGGAAAATAAAATTGGAAAGCTTAACTTTTGCATCGTTTTGTTTGCTGTGGTTTGCTGTGTTGTTTTGTTCTACACTCAGTTTATGGGAATTTTTGAAGCAGCATCAATTGAAGAAACAGCATTTCAAGTTGGTTACATAATTTACTTTGCATGTGGTCTTGTGGCTGTTGTTGGACTTTTGTGGGTTGCGATTGATGCAATCTTAAAAGCAAGCAAAGGACAAGCCATAGGCAAAAACATTCCATTTTATGGATTTGCAATTTTTGGAGTGACACTGCTTGTTAAAAATCTTGTTTTCATGCAAGTTGTTGACATTTGGTCAAACCCAGACATGTGGGTTGGTGTTGTTTTGGGATTGTTTGTTTTGGGCGCAAGTTTGTTTGCAATTCTTTTCTCAGGAAAAGCATTAAACATTATGGGATTTGTTATTAGCGCTGTTTTGATTGGATATTTTGCATTTAAGGGCGCAGGCTTTTTAGGTGGAATGATGGATTATCAAAACTTGTTCCTTTACTTTGCTTTGGCAACACTTTTTGTGTTTACCGCAATTGCTTACACAAACCAAATTTCAAAATCATCACAAGAACAACAACCAACAGTTAAAAAAGTTAAGAAAAACTAACAATCAGCCGCAAGGCTGTTTTTGTTTTAAAATTTAAAACGGGCAGCTGCTCGTTTTTTTGTTTTTATTTTAATTTTTTAAGTAAAAAATGTGATTTTTTGGGTAATATTTTTGCAAAAACACAAAATAATCTTAAAAATCATAAAAAATGGTATATTTTTTGCATTAAAAACTCAAAAATGCAAAAAATAGTGTTAAAAAATACTGAAAAACCCCAAAAAACTATGTATTTTTTTAAAAAACACACACAAGATGCAAGAATTTTGTTACATAGTCCACAAAAAAGTGTGGTAAAGTAAAAAAATTTTAAAATTTTGTGTTCATTTGCTTGACAAAAATTGCATAAGTATTCTATACTTAAACCGAGCTAACAAAATAGCAAAAAAAATTAAGGAGATTTGTTATGACAACAAAATCACAAACAAAGAGATTAAGCTTGTTCGCAGTTTTGCTTTCGTTTTTGATTTTGCCACTGGTTCTTGCATTTACTGCCTGTGGCGAAGATAAAAAACCAACAAAGCTAACTAACGATATGCTTAACGAGTACATCCAAGCTGGACACAGCACTTTTGTGTACACTGGAAACTACATAACTTTTGACGAAGACGAAGTTTTGGCCTTCTTAAGAGAAAAAATTGGTGAAATTGAAGGGCTTGAAAACGAATACGAAGTTTTTTATGAAAACAACCTTCATGCAAGCACCGCGTCACAAAAAGCAAGAGTGACAATTAGGGCAAAACAATCTGCCAAACACATTGAAGGGCAAGCAACTGGTGAGTTTACAATCACAAAAGCAATAAACAACGTACCACCAACAGAAATCAATGAAGATGAATTTGGCTATCGTGATGCACTAAACTTCACAGTTATTCCAGACGCTGGAACTTTGGGAGTAGACACTGTAACTTTTAAATATAGCACAAACTATGACACAGTTACCAAGCAAGGAACATGGCAAGACCTTCCAGACACAACACAAACACCACTTGAACTGGGGGTTTACTATGTTAAAGCCATTATCCCTGGAACAGACGACTATGTTTCTGTTGAAGGACCAGTGCAACCTTTTTCAGTAGTTCAAAAACAACTTACTGTTCCTTTCCTTGAAGATGGACAAACTTGGAACGAACTTGACTTAACATATGATGAACACAAAACAGCACCTATTATTAAAGTTAAAAATTGTCAAAGATTTCAAAACATGGCTGGACAAACAAACGCTTTAATGGATTGGAACTGGAGTGCAGCTCGTCCTGCAGGTGCAGAAGATGTTAACTTACGTTGGCAAGAAGGAGGCAGAGTTTTGGCATTCATACCAACAGTGTGTGGGGAATACAGATTTCACATCAAACTTGTAGACACAAACCACTACTATTGGGAACTTGAAGATGAAGAGATGTCTCGTTTGCAACAAGTTGAGTTTGTTGTAAGATACAACAAGGCAGACAACACAATTTTCTCTGTGTCACCAACAACCTACACTTATGTTGCAGACGTAACTCAAGCACCAGAATTTAGTGTTGTTGCAACAAGTGGCGCAGCAAATGCAACTTTTGCTTTTGCTGACCTTGTTGATGGAGACATAACAACTCAGCCAGAAGACACAGCCTTTGGTCCAACCAGACCAACAAACGCTGGAACATATTGGGTTAGAGCAACAATTGCTGAAAGTAATTACTACAAGCAAGCTGTTTACTACACAACATTTACAATTGAGCCACAACAAGTGGCAGAGCCAACATTTGATGAAACAACAGCAGCTTATTTATATGCAAATGCTAAAGCAGTTAGTTCAGATAAATTAGCTAATATCTTTGGTACAAGTAAAATAATGCTTCTAAATGAAGAAACTGGAGAATATGAA
>CAMVKM010000022.1 GCA_947168085.1 uncultured Clostridia bacterium
ACATCTGATAAAAGAATTGTTTTTGGAATAAGAGAAACAGCATCTTTTGCTGTTTTCATTGCCTCTTCGTTTTCTTCCAAACTTCCTTCCATGTTAAAAGCAAGCATTCCTGCAACACCTTCTGGAATTGAAACTGTTGGAATAACATGAATGAACTTTTTGGTAAGGTTTTTAGCTTGTTCAGCAGCAAGAATAATGTTTTTGTTGTTTGGGAACACAAAAACGTGGTCGCTTGGCACTTTGTCGGCAGCAAGAGCAATGTCATCAGCACTTGGGTTCATGGTTTGTCCACCTTCAATAATCTCATCTGCTCCCAAATCTTTAAATACAGATGCAATTCCATCACCTGCAGCAACAGAAACAATACCAAATGGTTTTTGTGCTTGTTTTGCCTCAACCATTTTCTTTTTAAGTTCACGGTTTTGCTCAAGCATGTTTTCAACTTTTATGTTCCAAATTTCACCAAGTTCCAAAGCATAACCCAAAGCAATGTTTGGATTGTTTGTGTGAACATGAATTTTAATAAGAGACAAGTCACCCACACAAATAAGAGAATCTCCAATAAGTGAAAGTTTTTCTCTTAATTTGTCAATATCTGACTCTGTTGTCTTTTTGTTTAGGTGAATTATCATAAATTCTGTGCAATATCCAAATTTGATGTCTGCAAGATTTTCATAGTTTACATGGGCCTCTTGTGGTGTGTCAATTTTTTTAGACATGTTTTCTTCTGGTTCAAAATCACATTCATCATCATTAAGACCTTTGTAAAAACCATAAAAAACGGTTAAAACACCCCTTCCACCAGCATCAACAACCCCTGCTGCCTTTAAAACTGGCATCATGTCAGGAGTTTGAGCTCAAATATCTTCACCAACTTGTAAAACTTGCTTGAAAAATTCCTCAAAATCTGGGCATTTTTTAGCTATTGCCTCTGCTGATTCTGCCATTACTCTGATAACTGTTAAAATTGTTCCTTCTTTTGGAGCGGCAACTGCTTTGTAAGCCATTTTTGCGCCAACAGCCATTGCATCAGCAAAGTTTTTAGTTGTGAAATCATTGTGAAGTCCAAGTTCTGTTGAAAGTCCACGAATAATTTGTGAAAGAATAACTCCACTATTTCCTCTTGCTCCACGAAGAGCTCCTTTGCTAAAACTTTCAGCAAGACCATCCATGTTGTTTGTTGTGCAATCATTTACATGAGTTGCTGCTGATTTCATGGTTAAAAACATGTTGTTACCAGTGTCACCATCTGGCACTGGATATACATTTAATGAATCAATATATTTTTTGTTTGCATCAAGATTATTATAAGCCCCGATAACCATTTTTCGGAACATTGCACCATTTATTGTTTTTTGCATATATATTTAACTACCTTTACTTTCTTTATTAAACAGGAAAATGAAGTAACGGCTAAACCCTTACTCCAACAACATTTACATTAACAGCATCTACAATCATGCCTGAAAATTCTTCAACCTTGTATTTTATGGTTTTTTTGATTGATTCAGCAACAGCACTAATTGATATGCCATACTTAAGTATAACGAAAAGGTCTATGAATATTCTGTTTCCATTTGTAATAACTTTCACACCCTTGCCAAGTTGTTGTTTCTTAAATAATTCTGCAAAGTTGTCTGAAAGTTTTTTGTTGACCAAATCAACAACGCCAACACACTCTAAAGCTGCTGAAGCAGCAACAGAAGCAATGGCTTCATCTGAAATGAAAATTTTTCCATAGTAATTGGAAGTTGTTACAGACATTCTTTCCCCTTTTAATTCCAAAGTTTTTTTGGTGAGAAAACTCACTCTTATACATTTTACTAAAAAATTTCCAAAAACACAAGCATTTTTACAAAAAAAATTAAAAAAGATGAGTTTTTTTGCAAAAATATTAAAAAATGTCTTGCTTTATTTTTAATTTTATGCTAAAATAGTGTCATACTTGTCTTATAGATTACACAGGAGGTGCAAAAAATGAGCAAAATGTGCGAGATATGTGGAAAGACAAAAATGGCTGGAAATCAAATTAAAAGAGACAGCCAAGGAATTCTTGGAATTACAAAAACACCACGCCACCCAAATCTTCAAACAGTTAGAGTTGAAAACGAAAACGGAACACCAGTAAAGAAAACTGTTTGCACTCGTTGTCTTAAAAAATTAAAACAAAGTGCTTAATTTTTTAAGGCTTTTTTGTCTTGCAAATTTTAGATGCTAAGTTAGAAAAATTTTGGCATTAAAACACAAAAATGAGACCTTTTGGTCTCATTTTTTTATGTAAAAATTATTTTATGATTTTCTTTGCAAAAAAAAGTTTTAAAATTCCCCTTAACCACTTTGGTGCTTTTAGACAAACAATTTTCATAACAAAACCCCTTTGTTAATAGTTTATGAAAAAAAGTTAATCTTTGTTAATGTCAAACTCTCCACGCAAATCACTTATCATTCTTTTTCTGTCTTTGCTGTTGTAAACTGCAGCACCAGAAACAAGAACATCAGCGCCACTTATGGCAACAATTTGAGAGTTCATTGCATTTATGCCACCATCAACTTCAA
Organism: uncultured Clostridia bacterium; assembly: GCA_947168085.1. Lineage (GTDB taxonomy): Bacteria > Bacillota > Clostridia > Christensenellales > UBA1242 > UBA7584. The sequence goes on from CAMVKM010000022.1 coordinate 2,557, forward strand.
TAATGTAGTTAAAACCTTCATCAAGACGTTTTTTGTTTAGATAGGCAATTTTAACCAAACTGTCTTTAATAAACTGTTGTCCACTCTTGCCTGGCTCAACACTCATAACCAAAACAATGTCAAGATACTTTAACAAATGTTCTAAGACACTGACAGGAGTTGTGGGATTTATTGCAACTCCAATTTTTGCACCTGTGCGCTTTAGTGTTTGCACAGCACTCACAAGTTGGATTTTGTCTTTGAACGCTTCGTAATGCAAAATTACACTGTCTGCGCCATACTTAATGTAATCTTGTGCAACTTTCATTGGATTTTCAACCATAAGGTGCACATCAAGCTTTAGATTAGTGCTTTTTCTAATAAATGCCAAAATCATGTAGTCATAGGTTCGTTTTGGCACAAACTTGCCATCCATAATATCGCAATGCAAAATGTCTGCACCTGCTTTTTCCACTTCTTTTGCATATTTTGTAAGTTCATTGATTGAGCATGGATCAGTGCTTGGTGCAATTAAAACTTTTTTCATAATTTTACCTCTTTTTTTAACTTAAATTGTTTGGATTAATTTCAACAAAAGTGCTGACTGATGGTTTTTGGTATTTGTCTGTTATCTCATAAATTTTGTCCATAATTTCATCAAATTTGTTTGTCGAAATTCTTAACAAAATTTGATATCTAAACTTGTTTTGAATTCGTGACACTGGTGATTTCATTGCTTTACAAAACAAAATGTTGTTGTCATCTTTGTAAAGTCTGTCCAAATCTTGCTTTATGTCACTTGTCATGTTTCTTGCATCTTCTTGCTTTTCACTGCTAAGCAAAATTCTCACAACATAAGCAAAAGGTGGAAATTTTGCCATTTGTCTTACTGCAATTTCTTGTTCAAAAAAACTTTGATAATCGTAGTTTGCCATAAACCGGTAAACAAAATGCTTTGGCATGTAAGTTTGAAGAACTATTTTTCCAAGTTTGTCAGCTCTTCCTGCCCTTCCTGCAACTTGCGTAAGCAAAGCAAATGTGCGTTCATTTGCCCTAAAATCTGAATAATGTAGCCCCATGTCAGCTTCCACAATTCCAACCAATGTAACATTTGGAAAATCATGACCTTTTGCAATCATTTGTGTTCCAACCAAAATACATGGCTTTGTGTTACTAAATTCTTCCAAAATTTTTGCATGGGAAGATTTGTTTTGAGTTGTGTCAAAATCCATTCTCAAAATTTTAACATCCGGAAAAAGATGAGATAGTTCTTCAGCAACTCGTTGCGTTCCTATTGTCCCCATTTTTATGTAAGCACTTTTGCAATCAGGACAATTTGTTAATGCTTTGTAACGTTTTCCACAAAAATGGCACTTTAGCAAATTTTCATCTTTGTGATAAACAAGTGTTGCATCACAATCTTCACATTTTGCAACCCAACCACACTGTTTGCAAATCATGTAACTTGCAAATCCCCTTCGATTACAAAAAATCATTGCTTGATTTTTTGAATTTAATGTGTCTTTTAAATCAGATTGCAAAATTCTTGAAAACATGCCAGTGTTTCCCGCAAGCATTTCTTGTTTCATGTCAACAATTTGCACTTTTGGCATGTCTTTTTTGTTTGCTCTTACTAAAAGTTTGTGTAGTTTAAATTCTCCATTTTTGGCTTTTTGAAAACTTTCAATACATGGCGTTGCACTTCCCAAAACAAGCGGACAATTGTTGTACTTTGCCCTAAACATTGCTATGTCATGAGTGTAAAACCTTGGGTTACTGTCAGATTTGTAAGAGCCATCATGCTCTTCATCAATCACAATAATCCCAACATTTTGAAGTGGAGCAAAAATCGCCGACCTTGCTCCAACAACAATGTTTGCTTGTCCAAAACGAATGCGTTGCCACTCATCAAAACGCTCACCCATTGAAAGTCCACTGTGAAGTATTGCAACATCATCTCCAAATCTTGCCTTAAAAAGTCCCACAACTTGTGGAGTGAGCCCAATTTCTGGAACCAACATGATTGCCGTTTTACCTTCACTTAAAGCTCTTTTTATGGCATGCATATAAATTTCGGTTTTTCCGCTTCCTGTAACACCAAAAATAAGATGAGTTGTTGGAATTTTTAGCTCTTCTAAAATTTTTTGCTGTTCTTCATTTAATTTCACAGTTTTGTCTTGTTTTTGTGTGATTTCGGGCTTTCTTAATTCCTGTTGTTTGCTTTCCTTAAAAATGCCCATTTCCAAAAACTTTTCAATTGCAGATGCCCCAAACATTTGAATTAGCTCACCTTTTTTGTAAACAGTTTGTGGCTTTACAAAATCTAAAAGTGCAAATTGATTTTTTGAATTTTTTCTAAGCGAGCTTTTAATTTCATCTTTGTTAAAATCAGAAACCAAAATTGTGGTTTTTAAAAGTGGTTTTACTTTTTCTTTTATTATTCCACTTGGCAAAAACAATCTTAGTGTGTCCACTTTTTTTAAGTGATTGTGTTTTATCATAAAATCACTAAGCTCAAGCATTTCTGGCAAAATTAGTGGGTAATCTTCCAAATGTTTTGCAATTTTTTTTAATTTTTCTGGTGGAACAAGTGAAGTTTCTTTTAAATTTATTACATAACCTTCAATAAGTTTTTTTCCAAAAGGAACCAAAACTCTTTGCCCTTTTTGCGTGTTATCAAGAGCAATATAATCAAAAACCTTGTCAACCTGAGAATGTGCAATGTCAACAATAACTTCTGCTATCATAACAGTTTTTAACTTCCTGGTTTAATTTTTCCTTGCATAACCTCTTCGGCAGCAATTGCAATAACTTTTGGATCTTTGTCTTGTGGCTCACCAGACATATAAATTCCTGCAATTTCTTTTGCTCTTTTTGCAACCAAACATGTTAAAAGATATTTACTTCCGCCACATTTTTTAATAAGTTCATCAATAGGTGGTTCCATCATAACTAATTTTTTTTCCATAAAAATCTCCTTATTTTATAAGCTTTTGAACAATTTCGTTAACCAGTTTTGGATTTGCTTTTCCTGCCGTTTTTTTCATGGCTTGTCCAACAAAAAATGCCATTGTTTTGTTGTTTCCACTTTTAAGTTCTTGAACAGCTTTTGGATTTTCATCCATAATTGCTTTTATAATCCCTTCTAGCTGATTAGTGTCACTCATTTGAGTTAACCCTTGTTCTTTTACAACTTCTTCTGGGTTTTTGTCTGTTCCCCAAAGTTCATCCAAAAGTTTTCTTGCAACCGATTGTCCAATTGTTTCACTTTTGTAAAGTTTTAAAAGTTTTGCCATGTTTTGTGGACTTATTAAAATTTCTGTGTCTTCTTGCTCTAGTGCGTTTAATTTTTTAAACACTTCCCCAAGCATCCAATTGCAAACAAATTTTGGTTCATTAAAATCTTGTAAAATGGCTTCAAAGTAGTCTGAAATGTATTTGTCATCAGTTAAAAGCACAGCATCTTTTTCGGTAAGGCCAAAATCATTTACATAAATTTGCGCCCTTTCTTGTGCCATTTTTGGCAATTGTTTTGAAATACTTTCAACATAATTTGGTCTAACATGAATTGGAATTATGTCTGGATCTGGAAAATATCTGTAATCCTGAGCATCTTCCTTTGTTCTCATAGAAAAACTTTTGCCCAAAACATCATCCCATCTTCTTGTTTCTTGAACAATTTTGTTACCTTTTTCAAGTTCTTCTTGTTGACGTTTTGCTTCACTTTTAATGGCTCTAAAAATTGCGCTGAAAGAGTTAAGGTTTTTCATTTCTGTTCTTGTTCCAAAAGGTTCGCCTTCCTTGTGAACAGAAACATTTACGTCACATTTCAAACTTCCTTCTTGCATTTTGCAATCACTAACGCCCAAATAAAGTAGCGTTGAACGAAGTTTTTTTAGATAAGCAACAGCTTCTTCTGCGCTAGACAAATCTGGCATAGAAACAATTTCAATAAGTGGAACACCACCACGGTTGTAATCTACTTTTGGGCCAGTTTTTGAGTGAACAAGTTTTGCAGCATCTTCTTCAAGGTGAATTCTGTCAAGACGAATAAATTTTTTTGTTCCGTCCACTTCAATTTCAACCCCACCACCAACACACAAAGGATACTCAAGTTGTGAAATTTGATAAGCTTTTGCAAGGTCTGGATAAAAATAGTTTTTACGTTCAAAAACAGAATATTCATTTATCTTACACCCAACAGCAAGACCAGCTTTTATGGCATACTCAACTGCTGTTTTGTTTAAAATTGGAAGTGCTCCTGGCATTCCAACACAAACTGGACAACATTGAGTGTTTGGCTCACCACCAAATTGATTTTTGCACGCACAAAAACACTTTGTGCTTGTTTTTAATTCACAATGTGTTTCAAGGCCTATTACAACTTTGTACATTATTTCGCCTCCTTTGTGCTTTGTTCAAAAAAGTTTGCAACATCAAAAATTGCTTGTTCATTCCACTGTTTTGCAATAATTTGCATTCCAATTGGAAGACCTTTTTTGTCTTGTCCACAAGGAATTGACATTGCTGGAAGTTTTGCAAGGTTTATTGGAACAGTAAAGATGTCTGACAAATACATTGCAACTGGATCATCAGTTTTTTCTCCCAATTTAAATGCTGTTGTTGCAACTGTTGGGCAAATCATTACATCACATTTTTCAAAAGCCTCTGCAAACTCTTGTTGTATAATTTTTTGAACACGCTTTGCTTTTCTGTAGTATGCATCAAAATATCCACTTGAAAGCACATAGTTTCCAAGCATAATTCTACGTTTTACTTCTGGACCAAACCCTTGAGTTCTTGATTTGAAGTAAAGGTCAATTATGCCATCAAAATTTTGTGCTTGAAAACCATATTTTACTCCATCAAATCTTGCAAGATTGCTTGTTGCTTCGGCTGAAGAAATGATGTAGTAAGCACTTGAAGCAACATCAAGGCTTGGAAGGTTTACATCAACCAAAATTGCTCCATTTTGCTCAAAAAACTTTAAGGCATTTTCAAGACTTTGTTTAACTTCACTGTTTAATTTGTCATCAAAAAATTGCTTTGCAACGCCAATTTTCATGCCTTTTATGTCTGTTTTTAAGTTTTCCACAAAATTTGGAACTGGCATTTTTGCGCTTGTCATGTCGTGTTCTTGATCTTCGCCAGAAATAACTTGAAGCATTAAGGCATTATCTTTAACTGTTCTTGAGAAAACACCCACTTGATCAAGAGAACTTGCAAAAGCAACAACACCAAAACGAGAAACTCTGCCGTAAGTTGGCTTTAGTCCAACCACTCCACAAAAAGATGCTGGCTCACGAATTGAACCACCCGTGTCAGTTCCTAAAGAAGCAAAACATTGATTTGCCTTTACACAAGTTGCAGAACCACCACTTGAACCACCTGGCACATAATCTTGATTAACAGGGTTAAGCACTGGTCCAAAAGCTGAATTTTCATTTGAACTTCCCATGGCAAATTCATCCATATTGGCTTTTCCCAAAATCACAGCATCTGCATCCAAAAGTTTTTGTGCACATGTTGCTGTGTAAGGTGAAACAAAATTTTCTAAAAACTTACTGGCACAAGTTGTTCTTGTTCCTTCAAGGTTAATGTTGTCTTTTATAATTACTGGAACACCCGCAAGCGCTCCTAATTTTTCACCATTTTTCCTTTTTTGGTCAACTTTTTTGGCTGTAGATAAAGCAAACTCTTCACATGTTGACACAAGAGCATTTAGTTTTTGTGTTGCTTTAATTTGATTAAAACACATTTTTGTAAGCTCTTCACTTGTAATTTCATTGCTTTCGAGTTTTTGTTTTATTTCAAAAAGACTTAATTTCAAAAAATCCATCATGCACCACCCTCTTCAACTGTTGTTGGAACAAGAAATGCTCCATCTTCACTTTGTGGCGCATTTTTAATTATTTGTTCTTGACTGTAACTTTTTTCAATTTCATCTTGTCTTAATTCATTTTCAGCATCAAGTGTGTCTTCTTTTAGGTCGACTGAAGATGTGTCAACTGAATTAATTTTGTTAACATATTCCAAAGTTTTTTCAAACTCAGCAACAAAACTTTCAAGTTCTTTGTCTGAAAATTCAAGTCTTGAAAGTTTTGCTAGTTTTTTAACTTCTTCAAGTTCTATTTTTGCCATAATGTCTCCTTTTCATATGTTATATAGTCTAACACAAGTTTTAAAAACTGTCAATTTAATAATGCCAAAAACTCTTGTTCATCAATGATTTTTATGCCAAGAGACTTTGCTTTTTCATATTTAGTGCCTGGATCCGCACCCAAAAGCACAAAATCTGTGTTTTTTGACACTGATGACACAACATTTCCACCAGCATCTTCAATGAGTTTTGTTGCTTCACTTCTAGAAAGCGTTGGGAGCGTTCCTGTTAACACAAAATTCTTGCCAACAATCTTGTCGTTCAATTTTTCATCATTTTTGTAAATTAGTGATACACCACTATCAAACAAGTTTTTTATGATAGTTTGATTTTGACTGTCAGCAAAAAAATCAACAATGCTTTGAGCAACAACTTCTCCAATGTCTTTAATTTTTTGAAGCTCTTCAAAAGTTGCTTGAGTTAAACTTTCAAAAGTTTTAAAGTTTTTTGTCAAATCTTTTGCCGTTTTAATTCCAACATTTGGAACTCCTAAAGCATAAACAAAATTTGCAAACGGAATTTTTTTGCTCTTTTCAATTGAAAGCAGCAAATTGTTTGTTTTTTTGTCTTTAAAATTTTCAAGAGCAAGTAAATCTTCTTGCTTTAAGGTGTAAATTTGGTCAACTGTTTTAATTGCTAGTTTTTCAAACAAAACATCAACAATTTTGTCACTAAGGCCTTCAATGTTCATTGCATCACGGCTGCAAAAATGAACCATGCGTTCTTTTAACTGGTCTGGACAATTGTGATTGTTTGGACAAACAAGTAACACTCCTTTTTGAACAAGCGCTGTTCCACATGAAGGACAAATTGTTGGCTTTTCAATTTCTTTAAAACCTTCAAGTTTTTGTGCTAATCCTAAAATCTCTGGAATAACTTCATTGCTTCTTCGAACAAAAACCAAAGCATTAATTCCAACTTTTTTTCTTAAAATGTCATCAAAACTGTTAAGTGTTGCGCGTTTTACTGTTGCACCTGCAAGTTCAACTGGGTCGATGATTGCAAGTGGTGTTATTTTTCCTGTTCTTCCCACCTGCCACAAAACATCACGAACAACACTGGTAACTTCTAGTGGTGCAAATTTGTAGGCAATTGCCCATTTTGGATAGCGTATGGTGTAGCCCAAAAAATCACGAGTGTTCATTTCATTAACTTTTACAACAAGACCATCAATCAAAATGTCTAATTTTTCTCGTTTTTCATCAATTTCTTCAATTGTTTTGTGAATTACATTTAAGTCTTTTGTAACAACAAAAAAATCTGCTGTCAAAAATTTGTTATCTTTCAAAAACTGATAAAGCTCTTCTTGTGTGCCAAACTTTTTGCCTTCGATATAAGGCACTCCATAAGCAAAAAAATCAAGATTTCGGCTTGCTGTTACTTTTGTGTCAAGATTTCTAATGCTTCCAGCAACAGCATTTCTTGCGTTTTTAAGAGGCTCGTTGCTTGTTTTATTATATTTTTCAAGTTCACTTAAAAGCATAATGCCTTCACCATTAACAACAACTTTTTGTTTGTAAGGGATTGAAAGTGGCACTGTTCTTATGGTTTTTATTTGATTTGTAATGTCTTCACCAATGGTTCCGTTTCCACGAGTTGCCGCTTGAGTTAAAAGCCCATTTTCATAAGTAATTGCAAGCTGCAAGCCATCAAATTTGTATTCAACCGTGAATGTTGTGTTTGGAAAATCTGCCAAAACTTTGTTTGCCCATGAATCAAACTCTTCAAAGTTTTGTGCTTTGTCAAGGCTGTAAAGCGGCACTATGTGCTCTCTTTTTTGAAAACCAGACATAACAACATCTCCAACACGCTGCGTTGGAGAATCTGGAAAAATGATCCCTGTTTCTTTTTCTAGGTCAACAAGCTTGTAGTAATCTCTGTCATAGTCAGCATCAGACACGATTGGGCTGTCTAAAACATGGTAGTAATAACTGTATTTATTTAAATCGTCAACAAGTTTTCTTATTTCCTTTTCTTTGTCTTGCATAAAATTTTCCTTTTATTTTTCACAATTTTTAATTTTAAAAATCAAAATGCTATTTTTTTATGATTTTTAACGGAGCATATTCAAGCGAAAGTGTTTTTGCCCCCAAAACATTAAATGTTACTGTTACTTGATGTTTTGAGACAAGTTTTGAGTCATCAGAAATAACCCCAACCCCATATTTTGGATGAAAAACTTGAGTTCCTGTTGTGTAACCAGAAAAATCTTGAACTTGCTTTTTCATAAACGCTGTTTGCATTTCTTGAAGTTTTTGATTTCCTGTTTTTTGAACCATTAAATTGTCTAGTTTTGGTTTTGTTTTTTCAAGCCCTGCTTCAAACAAAAATCTGCTTGGTTTTTGGTATTGTTGTCTGTTGTAAAGATATCTTGTTTGCGAATTTGTTAAAATCAAATTCTCTTTTGCTCTTGTGATTGCAACATACATAAGTCTACGCTCTTCTTCAATGTCGCTTTCGTTTTCTGTTCCACGAATTATTGGAAAAATTCCTTCTTCTGCTCCAACAACAAAAACAACTTTAAATTCAAGCCCTTTTACTGCATGAACTGTGCTAACAAGCACAAAATTTTCTTCCAAATTGGTGCTATCTAAGTCTGTTAAAAGCATAACAGATTGCAAAAACTCATCTAAAGTTGCACCTTCGTTTTCTTCTTCAAATTCTTTAACGCTTTGCAAAAATTGGTCTATGTTTAAAAGTTTTGTTATGTCTTCTTCATCAGTTTTGTCATAAGCCGATGCGAAATCAACCTTTGTTAGCATCAATTCAACAAACTGTGAAACTGGCAAGTTTGAATTTTGTCTTAACTCATTTAAAAGATCTCTAAATTCTTTAATTTTGTTAACAATTGTGGATGAAATTTGACTTTCATAGCTTTCAATGTCTTCAATTATATAAAGCAAACTTTTAAATGGGTCTAAAGCACGCAATTTTTCAATGGTTGTTTCTCCAATTCCACGTTTTGGAAAATTAATGATTCTAAGCAAACTTTCTTCGTCAAACGGATTCATTAAAAGTCTTAAGTAAGCCACAACATTTTTTATTTCTGCCCTTTCAAAAAACTTAAATCCACCCAAAACCTTGTAAGGAATGTTTCCATTGTTTAATGCAAATTCAAAATTACGTGAAAGCGCATTAAGACGCATAAGAATTGCAATGTCTTTGCAAGAATAACCACGATTTCTAACCAAATCGGCAATTGTTTTCACAACAAACTCCGCTTCTTCTTTGTCATCACTCAAAGTTTTGTAAATAATTTTGTCTCCTTCAAAATTGTCGGTCCAAAGGGTTTTTTTGATACGTGACTTGTTGTTTTCAATCACTTTGTTTGCCATGCCAACAATGTTTTTTGTGGACCTAAAATTTTGCTCAAGTTTAAATATTTTAACTGGCTTAAAATCTTTTTGAAAGTTTTTAATGTTGTCAATGTTGGCACCACGCCAGCCATAAATGCATTGGTCTTCATCTCCAACAACCAAAATATTTTTCCACTTGCCTGCCAAAAGCTTAACAATGTCATACTGCACTTTGTTGGTGTCCTGAAATTCGTCGATATGAATATACTGAAAAATGTTTTGGTAGTAAGAACGCACGTCTTCAAAGTTTAACAAAAGTTCATACGTTTTTAAAAGCAAATCATCAAAATCAAGAGCATTTGATTGTTTTAATTTGTTTTGATAACTTTCAAAAGCTTTGATAATGCTGTCACAAAGGGGCAAATCGCAAACTTCGTTTTTGTATTCTTCTGGTGACAAATTGTTGTTTTTTGCCCTTGCAATGTGAAACAAAATTTCTTTTTTTGCATCTTGGTCTTCAATTCCCATGTTCTTAAAAATTTCTTTAAACACACGTGTTTTTTCATCATCAGCGTAAATGCTAAAAGATTTTGTGTAGCCAAGTTTGTCAATGTCTCGCCTTAAAATTTTAACGCAAAGCGCATGAAAGGTTGAAATCCAAATGTTTGCACTGCTTGAAAGCATTTTTTCGGCTCTTTCTTTCATTTCATTTGCAGCTTTGTTTGTAAAAGTTATTGCCAAAATTCTGTAGGGTGCAACACCTTTTTCTTCAATTAAATAAGCAATTCTGTGCGTTAAAAGCCTTGTTTTTCCACTGCCTGCTCCAGCTGTCACAAGCACAGCCCCTTCAGTTTCAAGAACTGGCAAAAGTTGTTCTTTGTTTAAGTTTTCAAGTATACTCATTTTTACCTCACTTTTATTATAACAACAATAAAAGATTTTGGCAACTAATTTTGAGCGTTTTGCATCAATTTTTGAACAAAAAAAATGGTTATCTTCCAAAAACCATTTTTTCTTTTTGCTCTTTTTCATACCTTTTTTTCATTTCGTTGTATTTGTCTGTTAATTTAAAAATGTAGTTTTGCTTGGCGTTGTCGCTAAGATGGTCAAAATCTTCGTGGTTAATCAGGCGCATTATTGGGTTTAAAACATACTCATTTTCACTTAAAAGTTTTGCCACTTTTTTGTAAAATTTTTCGTCTTCTGGGTTTGTTTCATGTGTACTGCTCACTTCTTTTTGTATGCGCTTTTGATACATTTGTTTTAAGTTTTCTGTGCTACCGCTGCCCTCACGTTCTGCCAAAAATTTTTGTTCATCACATTTAACTTCGTGCCAGTAGCCACACGCCAAACGCTCCCTTGCTTTTTTTGCATAATCTTTAAATGATTTTTCCATGCTTTTTCTCCTTTTTTTGTTTTACTATAACAAAAAATTTGAGTTTTTTAAAGCATTTTAAATCAACATTTTTGAGTTAGACAAAAGCTCTTAATTTTCGACAAAATCTCAAAAACTTACCCAACAACAATAGTGGCATCGCCAAGGTTAAACCGCTTAATTGTCCACTCAAAAGTTTTGCTTTGGCTTCCATCATTAAATTCATAGTTTGTTTTGTCTATGATTTCAATGGTTATGTTATAAGTTCCTGCATGAAAAGCGCTTGTAACGCTTTCATCTGTTGTTCGACATTTTGATGTGTCAAAACTAATTGTTGGGCTTTGTGTTAATGTGTTAAATGTTAAATCGGCAGTAACACTTGGCTCACTAACCTTTGCCTTTAAAATTGTAAATGAAACTATTGCTGTTGTCCCTGCGTTATAGTTTGTTGATTCATCAACAGTTGCATAAACATACCATGTTCCTGCATTCAAACTGGTGCTTGTTATGTTTGTCCACTCAGTGGCTCCTGATGTTGAGTTTGAACTGTTGTAATAATACTTAACCCATCCTCCACCACTGTTTCCACTAATGCTTGGATCAATTTTTGTTCCTCCATAGGTATAACCACTCATGTTTACTGTTGGATTAATATTAGCTTTTGAAATGCTGAAATTAACAACATGAGTAAGTGTTGTATAATTCCCAGTTCCATCAACATAAGCTAACATAGTGTAATTTCCTGCTGTGCCTGGGTTTGTTGTCGTATATGTATTATCTGCCGAATCTCTTATTTTGTATTTGTATGTTATACTCCCAAATTTAGCCGCACCCGATGGATTACTTGGTGATGTACCATATGTCCAACTATTTATGTTTGGTGTTGTATTCCAACTATTTGCAGCTTGGGTAATTCTCCATCCAATTGAAATTGAGTTAATTGTTCCATCCCACCACACATATTTGTCTGGTGAACTTAAACTATAAGTTGCAGTATAAGTTGTAGCATTAATTCCGGAATAACCTGTTCGTGTCATGTAATCTGAGTTCCAGTTCGATACAGCGGGTGTTATAGTATTACTTGTATAAACATAGGATGTTGTTGACATGATAGGTTTTGAAACTTTTTGCCTAACAAAAAAACTAAAAACATAATCAAGTAATGCTTTTGCGGCAAGTGTTTCATCATCTCCTTCAAAAACCCCTGGGAGTTTATATCGCCGGTAACCTGCTGATTCCAAGTGGTTACCTTCCATTTGCCACATATTTGTTGCATAATACCATGTGCAGCCACCATAAACAAAAGTACCATTATATGTCCTAACATCACTATTGTAATTACTGGTATAACTCACAGAATCAATTGTAGTACCAACTAAAATAAAACTTGTTCCTGTCCACCCAGAAGAATAATGTTGTGTCCTTACAGCTGTAAATGACGTCCCATTTCTACATTTTGTAAAAGTTCTTCCTGCTATTACTCCTAGTACTTCCGTGTTAGATACAATAAAGTCATTTTTAAACACAATATTTAAAAGTGCTATTGCTGCATCTGTCATATTTGTGTAAACAACTGGTAATTTATATCGTCCATAACCAGCTGATTCTATATGATTACCTTCCATGGGATACCAATCTCCAAGATAATACCACGTTAACCCTTCATAAGTAAATGATGTTGGAGTTGTTAGTGATTGATCATTATAACTTTGTTTATGATATGTTCCACTTGGATTTCTACTTACCAAAATAAAACTTGTTCCTGTCCATCCATTTGAATGTTGATATGTCATAACAGCAACATAGGCATCACCATCACCTGTTTTAGTGTAAGTTCGCCCAGCAATCACACCCAACACTTCAGGATTACCGGTGGCTTTTAAGCTATCACTCAAATATGCGGAATTACAAACTAAATGCAGAAATCCACTTCCACTGAAATTCGCTCGCAAAGCACCCATATATTGATCTGATTTTGCATTTAAATCATAGCTATTTAAATAGGCTCTCCACATTGAACTGGACCAAGAAGTTTGATAAGTATCTGATTCATTATCATAATAACGCATACCACCTAAAATGCCATATAAAGAAAAAACACTAATTGTCGCTGTTGGAACACTGCTTGAAGAAAAATACGGACCATAATTATTCCAACTTGATGGTGTTATAACCCATGTTATAGGTTCAACCTTTACCCAAATATTGCTTGAACCATTTTTCCCAACAGATTTTCCATCACTATATTTATAAGAACCTTGTGACCAACCCCATTGTGGAACACACACATAGTATTCACCATTATACTTGTACTCAACATTATCCTTTAACGCAAAGCTACCATAACCCTTAAATATTTTTCCTGTTTTATAATCCGAATTATTAACAATACCATTTAATGCGGATATTAACCCACTATCTGAAACTTTTGTTTGCGGCCATCTCAGACAAGAAAGTGTTATTGTATGATAAGTCGTTCCAGCAAAAGAAACTGTCCCCAATGTAGAACCATCATTTGACCCAACTAAAGAAACACATGATTGCAAATTAAGAGATGTTGCACAACGCGAAGCACGAACTGCAGATGTTACAACATCTTGAGTAAAACCACCACTTGGGGTTATATTATAAACATATTTTGAATCTTTAGCTGTTCTCGTCCACCAATACCCAGTAGCATTAGTAGACCTGTTTGCACCTACACCTTTATAATTTGTTTCAAGCCAAGCAAAATTTGCAAGAGCCCAATCTGTAGGCATAGTGTATCTCATAGAATCATTAGTAAAGCCAAAATTGCCATTGTTTTTTAAATCATCATATGATGGTAAAAAAACATAATCGGTAACAGAATATGTGTACTGTGTTGAACCATTATAAGTATTGCAAGAAATTGTGGTAGGATTTATGATATCAGTCACTGACTTTATATCATTAATATTTGTCTTGTAATTGTCTTTTGTTATATCTTTGCAATAAGAACTAGAAACAACTAAAAGCCCGCCACCCACAATTGTTAGGAGAACAATGAAAATTAGAGCAACAAATTTAAATTTGCCTAAAAAAAATT
>CAMVKM010000023.1 GCA_947168085.1 uncultured Clostridia bacterium
TTCAACTTTTACATTTGTTGGCGAATCAAGTTGGCTAGCAACAGCAGGCATTGAGGTGTGAAAAAACAAGGCAAACACAGAAAAACTGGCAGCAATGAAAAGAAGAGAAATTAAAATTATCAAAATTCTTTTCTTTCTTTCCCTTTTCCTTTCTCCAGTTCTGTAAATTACTTGCGAGTTTTGTTCTTCTTTTTTCAAAACTTGATTTTGTTTTTTTAACATGTTTTTTCACCCTGTTTTTTTATTATTTTTTGAAAGCCAACTTGTCTTAATAAATTAAATGTAAGTTATTGTTGGATAATCTCCAACATTTTTTGTAACCACTGAAAGTTTTTCATAGTAGTTTGGAGTGATGCTGCCAACAATTAAATTAGCTTCAACCACATCATTATCTGTTATATCAAATTGTCCATTTTCAATTTCAAGTTGCGACAAATCTTTTTTGTCTGAAACATGAATATTTCCATAAGCGCGAATATAATATGGATTGTCTGAACTATTCTTTGTGCTATCATAGTAGTTTGTTAACATTTTTAGTCTGTCAAGTTGAAGTTGATCAACCAAAATTTGACCAACAATTCCACCAAAAAAGCTTGGACCATCATCAAGATCTTCCCTGTCAAAATCTGCTGAATTAAACATAATTTTTCCAAAGTTAAAGCAGTTTGCCATTCCACCAGCGTAAACATTTGGCGACAATTCATCAACAGCACCTGCATTCATGCTTGCAACAACTCCACCAACAACAGCCACATTTTTGCTTGTGCTTGTAACATCTGGATACAAACTTTCAACAGGAGCAACATTAATGGTTCCCCAGTTGATTGAGTTGACAACAAAGGCATTTTCAACAATTCCAACAATTCCAGCTGAGAACGAATTGTCAATTGCTCCAGTGTTGTTTAATGGATAAGCATTTAATGTTCCTGTGTTTTCACAACCACTAACAACACTAGATGCCAAAGTTTTAACAAACTGAGGTCCTTCATAAGTAAACATGCTTTTTGCTTCCAAAGCAATTCCCGCAACTCTAACAGCAGAAAGATTTCCTTCATTTTTACAGTTGTAGATGTTTACCCCATAGGCTTCTCCAACAATTCCACCAACTTTTGTAATTTGATAAGCTTTTGATGATGTTTTTAAGATTGAAACATTAACTTTTGACACACAGTTTTTAATAACAGTGTTTTTGTAAGAGTTTTCATCTGTTTTTGTTCCAGAAACATAGTCTTCTGCAGCATAAGCATTTGCAACAAATGTTCCAAAAGTGATTGGTTGCAAATTTGGATCAGTGATTGTAATGGTTTCTCTTCCAAAGTCATTTCCAAGATAAATTTCAACATTCATCAAAAGTCCACCGTTCATTTCATTTGCCAAAATTGCCGCATATCTGTTTGTTTGTTCCGATGTGTAAGTGTCAAGCAAATAGCCAGAAACCTCAATTTTAAGGTTCATAATAACACCACATTGTGCATAAAAGTTTGTTGCTTCTGGGGTTTGTGATGTAAGATTTGTGTTGACCCCACCATAAATTCCATAAAACATTCCATAACCATCATAAGAACAATAGTGGTGAATTGTGTGAACAATTGGGTTTCCAAACTCATCAAGATCTTTGTCTAGTCCATTTATTCCACCAGTAAACATAACCGCACCCACATCATAACCAAGCCAGTTGTTGCTTGGAAGAATTGAACCATCATCATAATCTTGAAGATAAATGTCTTCATCCAATCTAAAGAAACAACTTGGAATATATTTAATGTAGGCAAATTTTTGTGATGCTGATGTTTTTTCAACAACCCATTGTTCATCTGCACCTGGTGTGTCTGTGTTATTTTGTGTTGAAGAAATCACAAATGGGTTTTGTGCTGTTCCTTTTCCACTTTCAAACTTGTTAAAACAAACTTTTTGAATTGTTCTTTCCATACTTCTTAAAACTTTTGTTTCAGTGTTTGTTGAAACAACAGAAATTTTAAAGTTGTAGTAACCCAAATCCCACATTGGAATAACGTAGAATTCGCTAAGGCTGTTGTCTACTGAAATATCACTTAAATTAAATGATTTTTCTTGCCAAACGGCATTGTTTACACCATTTTCGCCTGAACCATATTTTGAATATTGATAACTTAAAACAATTTTGTCGTTTGAAACACCTCTAACAGACATAACCCCTTGCTTCCATGCTATGTTAAGCCCATTGTTAACACCAAAATCATCAACTGGAGCAAATTTTATGGCATCAAAACTGGCTTTTTCCCCGGAAACATAAAGTGGAGTTTCAATGCTTGTTCTGTTGTTTGTGATCTGTGGATAGTAAGATAAATTAAAGCTTGCATAACCATTTTGCAAAATCCTTTCTTCCATTTCAATGCTTAAAAGGTTTGAAATGCTTCTGCTTTGTGTTGGTGTAAACTCATCTTGATCTAAAGAAAGCACAATTTCAGTTAATGGATTTTCATGATCCCAAACCAAAACGCCTTGTTCGTTAACATCAATTGTTGTTATGGCATCTAATTTTTTAACATTGTAAAGATACTCAGAATATTGTGAATTCACATGAACTCGTCCAATCATTGTCTGTGAATTTGCCGTACCAATATGACGAACTCTGATTGATTCAAAGTCTTGACCAAAAGACAAAGCATCAGTGAGTGTGTTTGAATTTTTTGTACTTCTTAAAGTTTTTATGGTTTGATTTCCATCAGCAAGAGTAAGTTCAAGTTCATAATCACTATAAGTTCCAGTGTCTGATGGATGCTCTTTCCAACAAAGCACGCCATTTATAACATCAAGCTCAATTGGTTTCCCTCCAATTTCAACAATCAATGCCCCACTTGATGTGTAATCACTTGAAACATATCCACCATTTGTTGCGTTTAGTGATCCAATTGCACAAACTTGAATTGGAACCAAACTGTGTTCTCCAACAAAATTGCTTAAAGTAAAGTTGTTTGAAAACCCAACATTCTCACTTCTTGAACCAAAAAGAACATTGTAAGAACTAACTTTTCTTGTTCCTTGATCTTCTTCTTCATTTAAATTCCAGCAAATTTCACCATCCACAACTCTAAGCCCTGATGGAGCAGGAAGCTTTTTAACGCTAAATTCATTAAGAACATTAGATGTAATCAACACTTCACCATTTCCACTAAAACCTTTTGTTCCTTGTGGCTGAATTGTAAATGTTATGTTTCCAACAAGTCCCGCAAACGCTTCAGCTGGCATCTTAACTCTAAAATTAGAAATAATGTTTACATTGCTAGTGTTAACTGGCAAAGTTGAGTAGTCATCTATTGCGCTAACAGTGTAACCCTCTGCACGATGAACAACTTCCCAACTAACTTCACCATTAACAATGTTTATTTCTTCAACACCGCCAAGTTTTCCAACATCTACTGCTGTTGATGATGATGTTTGATTAAATTGTTTTTGCTCCGATTGAATTATTTTACCATTTGAACCTTTTGCAATGATAGAAACGTTGTAAAAAGTTTGAGAGCAATCAGCCAAAATTGTGTCACTCATGTCATAACTTCTTGCGCTTGCTGGCAAATCAAGATAAACAACCTCGAAGCCACCTATAGTTGGAACAAAAATTAATGTGTAACCATTGTTGTTGTCTGAAGAATTTGTGTTGTTTATGATAAGTTTTCCGTTGGACACATTGAGTGTTGGCGCCTCATTTCTGTAAACTGGATAAACACTACTTGAAACAGCACTTATGGTAAGCTCATGATTTTGTTGATAAAGGTCATAGGCACTTATTTTTGCCACAACTTGCAAGTTTAAATGACCTGTTTGAGAATTAAGCAATCCACCAGCGCTATCAATCAAATGGCTTGAAGTTTCTGTTGCGTTAACCGTTTTTATTTCTTTTCCATTAACTGTAATTGTGTAACTTGCGGCATCAACAACAGGAGACCATGAAAGTTCATAATTTTGATTTTTAATGTGTTTTCCTTCTGAATCCTCCACAACAACATCTGAGCTTCCTGCAACACTTAATCCAGTTACTTTGTTCAATCTGTTAATGTAAACAGGGGTTGTTTCTTCACCACTAACAGAGTTTTCAAAAACAGTTTGAATTGTTACATAATATTTGCTTGCATCAAAACTGTCATCGAATGTAAAGTTGTTTGTGCTAACAATTTTGTTTTCTTTTAGCACTGTTTCTGGCAAAACTTGATAAACTTTTATGCGATATTCAGAGTAGTTGTCGGCTTTGTCCCATGTTATTGTGTTAAGATAGTAATCAGTTAAGGAAATGTCAAGTGGATCAACAATTTTAATAGTTGTGTCATCAACCGCGCTAAGTTTTTGAATTGGTGAATCTAAACTTATGGCACTAGATATAACAGAACCGCCATAACCAATTGCACGAATTTTAACATTATAAGTTCCCCCATCAAGGCCTGCCATATCCCACGAATTGCCCTCAACACGCAAACTCTCGTAAGTTAAATCGGATGCTTTTTTGTATAAAATTTCATAATCATTTATTGGATAGTAAGAATTGTCTAATCTGCTTGAAACCTTGTTCCATGAAAGTTTTCCGTTTGACGTTGCAAGTTGTGGTATGTCAAGTTTGTAAATTGCAACCCCATCACTTGAAATGTTTGAGTTAATGTAATTGTCGCCACCAAGAGCCATAACTCTTACAACATAGTTTCCAAAATCTATTGTGTCATCAACAAGTGTTGAAATTGGTAATGCCCAAGTGTTTGCACCCGCATCTACACTAACTGTTTTGTAATTCTTTCTTGACCCAACAACACCATTATTGTCAACATCAAGTGTAACAGCATAGTTTAGTGAGTTTGATACAACCCTACCAACAAAACGTTGATAGTCGGCACTTTGTGTAGTGCTTTCAATGTATGGCTTTGTTGGAGTTGCAAGTTTTGTAAAACTTTTTGCAGCGGTGTAATCAGATTCCAAAACATAAACCCAAACATTTTCCCCTGGAAGCAAAATTTTGTTTGAGTTATCTGAGAAACTGTTTTGTTTTATGTAAGACTTAATTTTAACACTAGATTGACCAACATACATTTGTGTTGCTGTTGGTGAAGCCATTCTGTTGTCAAAGTTTTCTTGCAAAATTTCACTGTAGTTGTTAATCAAAATGCTGTAACCAATTATTCCTTGCATCTCTATAATTGCATTATCTGGAGCATCCCACGCAAATTGGCCTTCCAAAACTCTTAAATTTTGTGGCGCATCAAGTTTGTAGGCAACAACTTTTTGTGTTGGTTCAGAGTTTAGATAAAGCACATTACTGAGTTTGTTTAATGTTTTAACATAAAATTGGTAATTTAAAACGCCTGAACTTTGACCAACTAAGAATTGTTTTAAGTCACAAGAATTTTCACGAACTTCAAAAAAGTTTATGACTTCATTTAAAGATGTGTCAAAAACCCCAACTTCAAAAGTTGCCGTTGACAAAGAATTTGCGCCATTTGTCCAAGACAAAATTCCATTGGAACCAAAACTTAAAATCACTGGAACGTCTTGTTTTGTGAATGTGAAATTGTTTTTGTTTTCATCAGTAACAACAACCTCATCAGCATCCAAAATGGCCCTGCCATCACCAAGAGCTCTAACTGTTACAATATATTTTCCAGCGTTTCGAGTTCTTGGATCGTTTGAAAATGAGTAAGTTGTGTCTGTGATTTCATTTTCTCTAAAAAGTTGTTGTTTGTCTTGATCGTAAACAACCATTTCATATTTTTGTGCACCAGCAACTTCATTCCAGCCAACATTTCCGTTAATTGTTTTTAAAACAGCATTTGCAAGCTTGTTTACATTAAGAGTTGTGGTGTCACCTTTTATGTTCATTGTTTGTGCATAAATTGAAATTACATTTGCTGTTTGACCATCTAAAAGCTTGTCGTCTGAAACAAAATTCCAATTTGAAACATCACAAGAAAGTGTTGGAGACAAAACACTTATTGGTGTTTCATAATTTTCATCTTCTGGATTTGTTGTGATTGGATTTTTTCCGTTTAAGTAAATTACATAATTAGTAGCGTTTGAAACAGCGTTCCAAGACAATGTTGTCCCAACAAGGGTTAAATTTTCAACCTTTGCAAGTTTGTTTACTGTAACACTTGCAATATCGCTATCCAAAATTTCTCTTCCATTTCCAACAGCTTTTATTGCAAGGTTGTAGTCAGTTTCAGAAATGTCTTGAGAGTTTAAATTAAGTTTCAAAACATTTCCATCTCTAACAAACCCACTGTTTATGGTTTTCAAAAGTTCACCACTTGTTTTTGAGTAAACCAAAACATTGTAGTTAGTGGCATCATCCATTTTGTCCCAAAACAAAACATTTGAATCAAGATAAATGTTTGATGGAACATTAAGTTTTGAAAACTGAACACAAGCAAAGTCAATTGAATTAAAAACTCGTGGTGATGTGCTTGTTGTTTTCACATCAAACTCATAAGTTCCCGCCAAAAAGTCTTGAGGAACAGTCCACATGGTTTGATTTCCACTTTGAGATTGAACAAATGATGCTGTGCTAATCTCATCACCTCTAACTGTTCCAGCAGAAGTTTTTAAGGTTTTGTAAACATGAAGTTCATAATTAACTCCTCTGTCTTCAATCTGAGTGACCTTTATTTTTGAGTCTTCAATTTTTCCATCAGTTGCAGATTTCAAAATTTCAAATTCATAGACCTGAGAAAAATCTGAATTAGAATAAATGTTGCTGTAAACATCTCCACTAACAACAGATTTAACACGCACGTTGTAAACCCCGGACTCCAAAACCTGAAAAGCATTGTTTGTTAATGTTTGTGTTTCAAGTTGCTCACCATCTTTTGTGATTTCAAGTTCATAGTTTGGAGAGTAAGCAACCAAAGTTTCACTAACAGCATCCCAAACCACACTGCTTGTGTTTGCATCATATCTTAAGTTGGTTGGAACATCTAATGTATGTTTTTCTCCCAAAATCTTAACTTTAAGCGTGTCACTCATGTTTCCATAGTCAGTCCTAACATAAACCCATGCAACAACTTCAGTTTTGTCAGATCTCACTTTGGCTGTGATTGAACCTGTATTGCTGTCAACTGTTATGTAATTATCACTCTGCACATCAGCAACACCAAACTTAACCATTTTGTTTGTGGCTTCAGCCGGCTTAATTTCATATCTTAAATCAATTGTGTCACCTTGCACCATAACAAGTTCATCATCATGCACAAACTTGATGTCTGTTACCGCAATGTCATTTTCACCACACGCAACAAAAATTGGTGCCAAAAATGCAAATGCCACAATCATAAAAAAGTATTTTAAAATTTTCGAAATGAAAACTGATTTTTTTTCCATGTTTTTGTCTCCTATTTTTTTAGCAAAACGACGTTACTCTAATGAGTTTTGTTTAGTTTAACCAAAAGTTTATGTTTTTATTATAATATATTAATAAAAAAAAGGCAAACAAATTTAGCACTTTTTTTACAAAAAATTCACTAAACCAACATTTTTTGTAAACATAACATCAGTTTTTTTGTATGAAACCAAACCAATTTTTGCATGATTTTTCAATATTTTTTGTTGAAATTACAATTTTTTAACACTTTTTTCACGTTTTTTTAACTTTTTTTGGCATTATTTTTGCAAATGATGTTTTTTTGAAATTGAAAAATTATTTTTTATGAAAATTTTGTGAGTAGTTGATTTTTTTGTTTTTTTATGTTATACTTTAAAACACTTGTGGGTATAGCTCAGTTGGATAGAGCAATCGCCTCCTAAGCGATAGGTCGGAGGTTCAAATCCCCTTACCCACGCCAAACAACAAAAAAGCAGAACTTTTCGTTCTGCTTTTTTCTGATAAACTTAATTTCCGCCAAACTTTATGCCGCCAATGCGAGCAATTTCTGGTTTTTTGTCTTTTTCTTCTGTGTTGTCTTGTCTAACAATAACAACATCTTCTTCTCGGGTTTCTTCAGGTTTTTCTTCAGTCTCATCAACTGTTTGAACAATTTGTTGAACAGCATTTCTTTTGTTATCTTCTTTTTCCAATAAACCAACACTTGTTTTTTCTTGTTTCTTGCGTGAAACCTGAATTATTTTAGGCATCTCAATTAAAGGAATTCCAGCATTTCTTGCCATTTTGTCATCAAGATCATCTGGAAGAGCAAAAACTGTGTTTCTAGCATCAGCCACAATATCTTTTCCTGCCAATTCAAGACTTGAAAAATCAAAAGTTTTAACAGGTGAAACACCTTCAACCCAAAAAGCTCTTGAACCAATCTCTTGAACATTTTCAGTGTTAATTTCCTCAAGACCATCAGCACCCTCAAAAGCACTTTCACCAATTACTTCAACCCAGTTTCCAAGCACTACTTCAGTTAAATTTTTAGCATTTTTAAAACATGCTTTTGGTATTACTTCAATTTTGGTTCCTTTCATGCTAATGCCATAAATACCACATGAAGTGAAGGCCGCTTCACCAAGAATTTCAACATTTGGTCCCAAAACAAGATCTTGCCCCAAAGAAACAGTTCCCGCAAACGCTTTACTTCCAATGCTTATTAAACTGGATGGAAGAACAATTTCTCCTTCACGTCCCAAACGAGAACACTCATAAAACGCCTTGTCTCCAATGTCTTCCAAACCTTCATTAAACTCCACATATTCAAGACCTTTTTGCCCAGCAAATGTTCCTGAAGGAATTATTTTTGTGTCTTTTGGTAAATAAATTTGTTTTATAACAGGCTCATCAAAAACACCTGCCAAAAATTGTTGGTAATCATCAAAATTTTGAATATCATCAACAGTCAAAGGCATTTCTGTGTATTTCCAAGTTGAATCTTGAACAACTACAGTTCCTGGCTTACCAAAAACAGCCTCTAAAGCCTCTGTCATTAACTCATCGTTGTTTTTAAACTTGTTAAGCATATATGACATATGCAAAAAAGATGCTTTCGGCAATTCTGATACTTCAATAACACCATTTTCAATAATTTTTGTCTTAACTTTTCCTAAGCCTTTTACATCTTTTTCCAAAGTTATTCTCATTTTTTGATTGTTTTTATTCATTTTTTCACCCCAAAAATCAATGATTTAAGCAACTTCTATCACTTTTTATTGCTATGCTAATTATAGCATAAAACTCAAAAAAAGTCAATACTTAAGACCAAAATGACTTAAATAAAGTAAAAACTTCTCATTTTAGCAAAACATTTCACCAAAATTCATTTTGTAAAGCAACCTGTCAGCAACTGTCAAAATAAATTGCGAATTTGTAATTCTTTCACCTTTTTCCAAGGCTTTTATGTCCAAAAAATTATTTAATTTCTCTATTTTTTCACTAGCATTTGCCGTATTTAAAGCATGTCTTATCGATCTTTCAACTCTAGATGGCGAAGAATTAAACTTTTCTGCAATTTTAGGATATAAATTTTTTGTTACATTTTTGTAAAAATCAGGATTGGCAACCATTAAAAGTATTGCCTCTTTTATAAATTTGTATCCAGAAAGATACGGTGTTATCCCAACTTCAATACAAAGTTTTGAAACACAATCATCCAAATTGTCATGTTTTGTTGGTTGATGGCACGCAGCCTTTTTAACTAAAACATCTTCAAACAAAAAATCATAATCAACAATTTTAAATGCCCCATAACCAATCGCCTTTTTAATGATTGTTTTAAAATCTTTTGACACGACAAAAATTGTTTTAAAATCAAATTTTTCCGAAACAATTCTCAAAAGTTCAAGCCCGTCAAATGAACTAAGCAAAAAATCAACAAAAACAAAGTCCGGTTCATTGCTCTCAAAAAAATCCAATGCAGTTTTTGAATTTGCAAAAACAAAAAATTCTTGTATATCATTTTTTTCACAAAATTCTTTAAATCTGTTCCTTAGACCAAAATTTTGTGAAATCATTACTAATTTCATATTTTAAATTCTCCTTCAATTTTTGATACAAATTTAATCGTAACTTAAAATCATTTGGTTTGTAAAATACTTTTTTTAAACATTTAAAAAACTTTAATGTTTTTGTAAATTTTTGTGTCTAAAATTTGTGTTTTTTGTCCAAAAAAGTTAAAAAAGTGATTATTTACTATGTTTTTTTAAATTTTTTTAAAAAAATTTGTGAAATTTTTTACATTTTTAAAAATGAATTATCTACAACAACATTTTTGTTTTGTGTATTTTTTCAAAAATTTTAGGACAACATATCAAAAACTGGAGGAAAAAATGAACGGAAAAGTTTTTATTTGTGGGGTGAACACCAGTAAACTTCCAAAACTCTCAAACGAAGAAACAACAATTCTCATAAAAGAAGTCAAAAACGGAAATCTAGAAGCAAAACAAAAATTTATCTACGCAAATCTTAGGCTTGTTCTTTCTGTTATTCAAAAATTTTTATATAAAAAAAATGATTGCTCTGATGACCTTTTCCAAGTTGGGTGTGTTGGCTTAATTAAAGCTATTGACAACTTTGATCACACAATTGGCATAAAATTCTCAACATACGCTGTTCCTATGATTGTTGGTGAAATAAAAAGATTTTTAAGAGATGATTTTCCACTTAGGGTTAGCCGAAGCTTGCGAGACATTGCCTATCAAGCATTGCAAGCAAGGCAAAAAATTGAAGCCGAAACACAAAAAGAAGCTGAACTTGAAGAAATTGCAAATTATATGAATGTTCCAATAACACAAGTTGCATGTGCTCTAGACGCTTTAAGTGAACCCATGAGCCTTGATGAACCACTGTTTTTTGACGAAAACGATTCAAGTAATTTGTCTGATCATATTGCAGATAGCAGCGAAACACAAGAAAAATGGATTGACAAAGTTTCCATAAAAGATGCTTTAAAATCATTAAACAAACGAGAACAAACCATTTTACTTTTAAGATATTTCTCCGGCAAAACACAAACTGAAGTCAGCACGCAAGTTGGAATAAGCCAAGCACAAGTAAGCAGAATAGAAAAAAGCGCACTAAAAAGCGTTAAAAAGTTTTTAATTTGAAACACAATATAACATGTGTTATACAATTTGTAGAACGCTTAAAATTTTTTCAAATTCTTATGTTTTAAACATTTTATTAAACAACTATAACATGTGTTATAGTTGTTTATTTTACTTAAAATAATTTAGTTTTTTGCAAAAAAAACATATTTTTTCTGTTTTTTTATAAAAAAACCGCATTAAAAATGTTTTGTTATGCTTTTTTTCATTTTTGAGAGTATCTTTTTTTCAATGCGACTAATGTAACTTTGCGAGATATTTAAAATGTCAGCAACTTCTTTTTGTGTTTTTTCTTCTTCATCACCAAGGCCAAAACGAAGTTTTACAATTGTCTGTTCTTTTGGACTTAATTTGTTTAAAACTTGATAAATGGCATCGTGTTCAACTTTTTGATCCATAAACGCAAAAACTTCATCTGCATCAACACCTAAAATGTCCGACAGCAGCAATTCATTTCCATCACTATCACAAGAAAGCGGTTTATCTAAAGATGTTTCTCTTTTTTGCTTGCTTGTTTTTCTAAGGTGCATTAAAATTTCATTTTCAATGCATCTGCTGGCATAAGTTGCAAGTTTTATTTTTTTGTCCATGTTAAAAGTTTTTACGGCCTTAATAAGACCAATGCTTCCAACTGAAATCAAATCATCAAGTTCAACTCCACTGTTTTCAAATTTTTTTGCAATGTAGACAACTAATCTTAAATTGCGCTCTATCAATTGTTTTTTTGCATTTTCATCACCTAGCATAAGCTTTTCTAAACACTCTTGTTCTTCTTCAGCATCCATTGGTGAAGGCAAACTTTCATTTGAACATAAATAAAGCAAAAAATTTTGCTCATTAAATCCAAACAAATTTTTAAAAAAATTTACCAGTTTTTTAAACATCTTCACACCTCCAACAGTTTTGGATTTAAAATCACATCAAAATCACTTTTAACAAACAGGTTATCGTCACAAAGACCAATTGCAACATTTTTGGTTTTTCCATCAAATTCACATTTGTCTGGCCTAAACACCAAAACTTGTTTGCTACCTGAAACACTTTTAATGTTTATAAGTTCATAAGGACAGTTTAAAAATTTGTCAAAATCTTTTTCAAGCAAAACCTTTAAATGTTTTTTGTTTGTAATTAACACTGGATTGTTTTGGGAATCAAAAACTGAGTTTCCAGTGTCCAAAAAACCTTTTAAAACAATTTCTTTTCCAAAAATCGTAAGTTTTAAATCATAACAAAACTTGTCAATCTTTTGTTTTTTATAAAACTTCTTGATTCCACAAAAACAAAGGTAACAAAAAACTAAAACTAAAACCAAAATTGCCCCCACAGGCAAATTGGTGCTACAAATCAAACCTAAATCAGCATTTGTTGGTTTTCCTAAAAACCAAAAAATTGCAATTAAAAGTCCACCAAAACAAAAAGTGTAAAACAAAAACAATCCTGTTTTTTGTAAAATTTTGTTAAAAGAAAAATCTAGAGACACACACATCAAAAAAGCGACAGAAAGTTTTAATCCCAAAGCAACAACTCCTGAAACAGCCAAATTAGATGACAAAATTGCAAACACAGAACCAAATCCTGCTGCCATAAAAAGATTTTGCCAACTTTGCCTTCTGTTTAATGTTTTTGAAGTTAGCCAAAGTAAAAACAAATCAACAATCAAATTTTCCACAAAAACAGTTTCCACAAAAACAGTCACTTCTTCACCTCGCAACTGATTTTAACAAAAAACAAACAAAAAAGCCGCTACAAATTATAGCGACTTTGTTTTTATTTTGACTTATTTTAAAATATTTTGTTGAATTATTAGTTATTAACCAAAGAACCCAATCAAGATTGAAGCTCCTATAATTAACAACAAAAGTCCAACACCAATCAAAAGAAGACCTACAAGAAGCAACATTTTAAACATTTTTGTGCTTTTGTAATCAGCTTCTTGTGGTTTTGCTGTTTGTGTGATCTTTTTTGCCAAACAACATAAAGCAACTCCAAAAATAAGGAAAATCATAGCAAAAATTACACATGGATTACTTAAAAATTGTGCTGCAGTGTGTGCTGCAATTAGACTAAAGTTCATAATTAACCTCCAAAGTTATTATAATTATACCACAAATGTTTTATTTTTTCAATACCTAATTTAAAAATTTTTTAAATTTTTTTCAAAATAAACAAAATCATTCTTGTTTGTCCTCTTTTTTTACTTGCTTTAACTCTTTAAATTTAGCAAAAACAGCCTTATAATGCAAAGCAAAATACAAAATTGCACTAGAAATCACTATTCCAAGACCAATATACAAAATATACTCATTCCAAGGGGCAAAAACTTGTGGAAAAAAGCACATAAACAAGCCTATTGTCATAACAAAAGTGCCAACTTTGCCAATTATGTTGCTTGGAATAATAATTTGTTGATTAAACAGAACAAGTCCTGTTAAAATCATGGTTAAGTCTATAGCAAAAATTACCCCAAAAAACCACCATTGAATAATACCAAAAAAAGCAAAAGCAAAAAGTGTGGAACTTTTAAGCAGCTTGTCCGCAAGCGGATCTAACACCGTTCCTAACGGAGTTTGAAGATTACATTTTCTAGCAATAAAGCCATCCAAAACATCCGTTAAACTTGCCACAACAAACACAATCAACGCTGGGATGTAGTTTGGACTAAAAACAAAAAATAGCACCAAAAAAAGTGGCACACACAAAAGTCTTAACAAAGACAATATGTTTGGAACATTACAAAGTTGTTTTAATATATTTTTCATAAGATTTATTATAACACAAAAAAAATTAAATAGCAAACAAAAAATTGATTTTTCAAGTGTTTTTTTAAACAAACTAATTAACATTTGATTTTTTCAAATCAACAAACAAAAATAAAGGTTAAATTTTTTAGAGTGTCACAAAAAATTTTTATGTTTTAATTTGTGAATTAAAATTAAAATTTTTAAATTCTTAACATCTTTATTATTGTAACATTTTTAAAAAAATTTTTATATAATAAAATTGTGGCAAAAATAAAGTTTTGATTTTTGGCAAGTTAACACCTCTATAAAATTTTTTACAAAAATCAAAAAAATCATAAACCGCCCTTACGTTATGATAATCTTTTTTTTACCACAAAGGCACAAACTTTTGTGCCTTTTTGTTTGCCAAATTTTTTTGTTTTTGGTATAATTGCTGTGAGGTAAAAATGAAACTAACAAAATTAAATGATTGTGAAATGCTTATTGAAGAAGCAGACACTTTTGATGTTAAGCAAACACTTGAAAGTGGTCAACTTTTTAGATTTGAAGAAAAAAATAATGAGTTTTTGGTGCAAAGTTTGGATAAAGTGGCCAAAATTTGTCGTTTAAGTGACAAAAAATACCTACTTTCAAGCAAAAATTTAAATTATTTTGTAAATTTCTTTGACTTTTCCACAAATTATGATATAATAATAACAAGGCTAGAAAAGTTTGAGTATCTAAAAGAAGCCTTAAAGTTTTCAAGAGGTGTAAGAATTTTGAAACAAGCACCACTTGAAACGTTGATATGTTTTATAATCTCGGCAAACAACAACATAAAGCGAATAAAAAAAAGTGTTGCCTACATCTGTGAGCATTTCGGCTCTCCTGTGGAAGATGGACTTTTTGCCTTTCCCACTTTGCAACAATTGTCTTTAATAACCGAAGATGATTTTGTTAAAGCTGGAATTGGCTATCGGGCACCTTATCTTGTTAAAACAATACAAATGCTTTGTGATGGGTTTGATTTGGATTGTCTTAAAAACATGCCAACAAATCAAGCAAGAGAAAAACTTTTGACTCTTGCAGGAGTTGGCCCAAAAGTTGCTGATTGCATTTTGCTTTTTGGTCTTGGACACAAACAAGTGTTTCCGGTTGACACTTGGATTGCAAAAGTTTACAACGACTTTTTTGGGGCAGAAACAAACAGAACAAAAATGAATCGCAAACTTATTGAAACATTTGGTGACGATTCGGGAATTGCGCAACAATATTTGTTCTATTTTAAAAGAGAAAAAGAAAATGGGAGAAAAAATTTATGAGTAACATCGCTTTATTTATTGACATTGACAACGCAAAAGTTACACTTCCTGTTTTTGAGAGCATTTTAAAAGCTCTTAAAAAACGCGGAAAACTTAGTTTTGTTAAGCTTTATGGCTTTAACGAAAGAAAACACCTTAAATTTGGTGATATCATTGAAGAAAATGGCTACGAATCTGCCCCAACAATGAGATTTAAAAAACGCGCAAAATCACAACTTGACACAAGAATCTTTGTTGATGCAGTAAAACTTTACTACACAGCAGAACATATTGATGAATATTGCTTTATGGCTGGAGCTGGTGACCTTGTGCCACTGTTAAGTTTTCTTCGTGCTGGTGGCATTAACCTTATCACTATCAAAACACCTGAAATAACCGGAAATGATCACATGTTTGATGAAGCTATTGAAATTGATGAAGAGTACAACCCACCAGTAAAACTTTCAAAAGTTCAAATGAGAAAACGCCTTGCAGCCCTGTCTGCAAGGTCCAAGAAAATCATGAGTTCTGATGATGACGACGAAGACGCAATTGCTGAGCGCGAAGAACTTATTCGGGAAATTGAAGGACTTCTTTATCTTAAAGATGAAGCAAATGATGAAGAAGAAGCAGAGATGTATTCTGCATTAGAAAGTCTGCTTGATGTTTTGAAAATCTAAACACAAGAAAAACGAGTTTTGTTAATGGAATTAAAAAAATGCTTGAAATTCAAGCATTTTTTTATTCTCCATACATGCCACCGTCAACCCTGATAACTGCGCTGTTTATGTAATTTGCTTTTTCACTTGCTAAAAACAAAATTACATTTGCAACATCTTCTTCTGTTCCTGCGCGTTTTAAAAAGATTTTCTCTTCTTCTTGTTTAATAAATGCTTCATCCATATCTTTGATTTCACTTTGTGTTGCAATAAACCCGGGTGCAACACAATTAACATTAACAAATGGAGCAAATTGAAGGGCTAAATTGTGAGTTAATGAAATAATCCCCGCTTTTGAAGCATCATAGTCAAGGCACATTGGAAAATTTGTGTTTATGCCATTGGTTGATGAAATGTTGATGATTTTTCCACTTTTTTGAAAAACCATTTTTTCACCAAAAATTTTGGACATCAAAAATGTTCCAACAAGATTTGTGTCCAAAGTCTTTTTAAAGTTTTCGGCAGTTTTTTCTTTAAATAATGTGTCTATGGAAATTGCTGCATTATTAACCAAAACATCAACTTTTTCAAAAACTTTAAAAACTTGCGTTTCAAGGCTTTTTATGTCTTGTTCATTTGAAATATCACAAAAAAAGCATTCACATTTTTGGCCCAAATCTTGAATTTGTTTTTTTACTTGTTCTACTTGAACATTTACTTTAGACAAAGTAGCCTG
>CAMVKM010000024.1 GCA_947168085.1 uncultured Clostridia bacterium
CAAAACCTGCAAAGGAAACTGAAACAAAAGTGAAAGAAGCCAAAGCAGAAAAAGTTGTTGAACAAAAAACAGAAAGAGCCGAGAAAAAGGTTCCTGCAAGAAAAAGTGCTGGAGTAGCATCAAAAGCTAAGGTCGACACAGCAACAACAAAGAGGAAAACACCTCAAGCAAAATCAACTGCTAAATAATTTTGGAGGAAAAAGTGGAAACAAAAACAACAAGCAAGCCAAGATTGGCTGTTTACTACAAAGAACAAGTTGTTCCAGCTCTTAAAAAACATTTTGATTACAAGAACATCAATGAGGTTCCTGCAATCAACAAAATTGTGATTAGTGCTGGATTTGGAGACATTAAAGACAATGCAAAAAGCTTTGCTGCTGCTGTAGATGAACTTGGCCTTATTACAGGACAAAAACCAGTTGTTACAACAGCAAAAAAAGCAGTTGCAAACTTCAAAGTAAGAGAAGGTATGAAAATTGGAGCAAAAGTTACTCTTCGTGGTAACACAATGTGGGAATTTTTGGATCGTCTTATTGCAGTTGCATTGCCAAGAGTTCGTGACTTTAGGGGAATTTCACCAAAATCTTTCGATGGAAGAGGAAACTTTTCTATGGGAGTAAAAGAACAACTTATTTTCCCTGAAATTGATTACGACAAAATTGAAAAAGTTCGTGGTTTTGACATTTCAATCATCACCACAGCAAAAACAGATGAAGAAGCAAAGGCATTGTTAACAGAACTTGGAATGCCTTTCAAAAAGGCGTAGGAGGTTAAAAAATGGCAAGAAAAGCATTAGTAGTAAAACAACAAAAACCACAAAAGTTTTCAACTCGTGAATACACTCGTTGCAAAATTTGTGGAAGACCTCACGCTGTATTGAAAAAATATGGTGTTTGCCGTCTTTGCTTTAGAGAATTGGCATACAAGGGTGAAATTCCTGGTGTTAAAAAGGCAAGTTGGTAGGAGGATATTATGGTAGTTACAGATGTTATAGCAGATATGCTTACAAGAATCAGAAACGCAATCAATGCAAGACATTTAACCGTTGATGTTCCTGTTAGCAAAGTAAAAGTTTCAATTGCCCAAATTCTTAAAGATGAGGGTTACATTACCGGTTTTGAAGTGATTGGCGAAGGCACAAAACAGATGATTCACATCACTTTGAAAGATGCTCCTGCAAGTCCTTACATCATTACTGGACTTAAAAGAATTTCAAAACCAGGACTTAGAATTTATGCAAGCGTAGACACTTTGCCAAAAGTGCTTAGTGGTCTTGGAATTGCAATTATTTCAACAAGTAAAGGAATTATGACAGATAAGCAAGCTCGTCAAAACAATGTTGGTGGCGAAGTTTTGGCTTATGTGTGGTAATAGGGAGGTAGCATTATGTCAAGAATAGGAAAAAAACCAATTACAATTCCTGCTGGTGTTACCGTTAGTGTTGACAAAAGCAACAAAGTTGTTGTTGAAGGACCAAAAGGAAAGCTTGAGCAACAAATTGGCAATTTAACAAAAGTTGCCATTGAAAATGGTCAAGTTACTTTAACCCCAACAAATGACTCAAGACAAGCAAACAGCATGCATGGACTTTACAGAACTTTAATTAACAACATGATTGAAGGTGTTACACACGGCTTTAGCAAAACACTTACAATCAACGGAGTTGGTTTTAAAGTTAATCAAAAAGGTGAAAACCTTGAACTTAACCTTGGATTTAGTCACTTGGTTACAGTTAAACCAGTTGAAGGAATCAAACTTTCATGTTCAGGACTTGATATCAAGGTTGAAGGAATCAGCAAGGAGCTTGTTGGCCAAATGGCAGCAAACATCCGTGCAATTAAACCGGTCGAGCCTTATCACGCTTATGGAATCAGATATTCTGGTGAAGTTGTGATGAGAAAAGAAGGAAAGAAAGCAGGTAAGTAAGAGAGGAGGAAGTTGATATGATTAGCAAAAAAGACAAGAATCAAGAAAGACAACGCAGACACGAGAGAGTTCGTAAAACAGTTAGTGGAACATCAACACGCCCTCGTCTTTGCATTTATCGTAGCGTAAGCAACATTTATGTGCAAATTATTGATGACACAAAAGGAATTACTTTGGTTAGTGCTTCAAGTTTGGAAAAATCATTAAAAGCACAAGTTGCAGGAAAAACCAAAATGGA
Source organism: uncultured Clostridia bacterium (assembly GCA_947168085.1). Classification (GTDB taxonomy): domain Bacteria; phylum Bacillota; class Clostridia; order Christensenellales; family UBA1242; genus UBA7584. Next base: position 2,165 of record CAMVKM010000024.1, read on the forward strand.
ACAAGCAGAAATTGTTGGAACTGAAATTGCAAAGCGTGCTATTGCAAAAGGCATTAAACAAGTTGTTTGTGACCGTGGTGGTTATCTTTACACAGGTCGAGTAAAGAAATTGACAGACAGTGCCAGAGAAGCTGGCTTGGATTTCTAGGAGGATATTATGGCAGAAAATGAAACAATAAACGAAGAAACACAAGTTGCTTTAGATGAACAACCAGCTGTTGAAACACAAACTCAACCTGAAAATAAAACAAATGACCGTAAAAATGGTCGTAATGGCAAAAACTTTAGTAAGGACCGCCCAAGAAGACCTCGTGGTGACCGTCCACAAAGAGAACCTGAAGAATTTGAAAAACGCATTGTAGACACTCGTTCTGTTCAAAAGACAGTTAAGGGTGGACGTATTCAAAGTTTTAGCGCTCTTTGTGTTGTTGGAGACAAAAAAGGTCGTGTTGGAATTGGTACTGGAAAAGCAAGAGAAATTGCCAACGCAATTGAAAAAGGATTTAATGCAGCAAAGAAAAACATGATAACAGTTTCAATGCATGGAAACACAATTCCACACGCTGTTGTTCAAAAGTATGGTGCTTGCACAGTCCGTTTGATGCCAGCAAAAGAAGGAACAGGAGTTATTGCCGGTGGTGCAGCTCGTCCAGTTTTGGAACTTGCAGGTGTTAAAGATGTTACTTCTAAAAACCAAGGAAGCAGCAACAAAATAAACACAGTTCGTGCAACTTTTTATGCTCTTAAAAGTTTAAGAACAAAAGAACAAGTTGCAAAACTCCGTGGAAAAACCGCGGAAGAGATGTAGGAGGGAAATTATGGAAACAGAAAACAAAACTCCTAAAAAATCCACAAAAAGTGGAAAAACAATAAAAATCACACAAATTCACAGCACAATTTGTTGCACACCAAAACAAAGAGCAACAATGAATGCTTTGGGACTTAGAAAAATCAATCAAACTAAAACAATGCCTGACAACAGTGCTATTCGTGGAATGATTGAAGTTGTTAAGCACCTAGTGAAAGTGGAAGACTAAAGGGGAGGACGAAACTATGAAAATGCAAGAACTTTCTCCTGCACCTAATTCAAAAAAAGGTGTAAAGCGTGTTGGCAGAGGTCTTGGTAGTGGCCGAGGAAAAACCTCATGTCGTGGCGAAAACGGACAAAACAAGCGTTCAGGCGGTGGTCCAAGACCATTGTTTGAAGGTGGACAAATGCCTCTTATGCGTCGTTTGCCAAAGCGCGGATTTCACAATATGTTTGAAAAAATCTATTCAATCATCAATGTTTCAGATCTTGAAGTTTTTGATGAAGGAACAGTTGTAACCGCAGAATTGTTAAAACAAAAGAGAATCTTAAACAAAATTGAAAAAGATGGAGTTAAGGTTTTAGGTAATGGAAATTTAACCAAAAAATTAACAGTAAAAGCAAACAAATTCTCCAGCGCTGCTGTAGACAAAATTACAAAAGCCGGAGGAAGCATAGAGGAGGCGTAATGTTTAAAACATTAATTGAAGCGTTTAAATCAAAAGATTTACGCAAAAAATTGTTGATAACATTAGGAATTTTATTCATCTATCGTATTGGATGTTGGTTACCAATTCCAGGATTGGACATAAGCAAGTTCCATGAATCAGTTGGCGGAAGTGACTTTTTAAGTTTACTTAGTTCTGTAACTGGTGGAGCGCTTTCAAATGGTGCAATTTTGGCGTTGGGAGTAATTCCTTATATTTCAGCATCAATTATTATACAACTTTTAACAGTTGCAATTCCCGCTCTTGAAAGGCTTTCAAAAGCTGGAGAAGAGGGAAGAAGAAAAATAACTTTTTACACAAGAATTACAGCTCTTATTTTTGCAACAATTCAAGCTGTTGCAATTGTAATAACATTTTCACAAGCAGGTTCAATCAATGAATCAGCTCTCAGTGAAAACGTTCCAGGTTGGTGTGTGTCAACATTAATTGTAGTCGTTTTGGTTGCAGGTTCAATGTTCACACTTTGGCTTGGAGAAAAAATCACTGATCTTCAAATTGGAAACGGTGTAAGTTTGCTCATTTTTGTTGGTATTGTATGTTCAGCAGGTTATGCAATTCTTGAAGCATTTACTGGCCTTAGCGCAACAAATCTTGATGGACTTTGGACAATTCTCATTTTTGCAGCAATGCTTTTTGTCGTTTTCGCTCTCATTGTTTTTGTTGACCTTGCTGAAAGAAAAATTCCAGTAAACTACGCAAAACAAGTAAAAGGAAGAAAAATGTATGGTGGACAATCCACTCACATTCCAATCAAGGTAAACAGCAGTGGCGTTCTTCCAATCATTTTTGCAACAGCACTTGTTGCATTCCCACAACTTATTATGCAACTTATTGGAGTAACAGATGGAAACGCATTTTATGATTGGTGGCAAACTTGGCTTGGAACAGGAACAGTTGTTTACTTCATTGCAAATGCAGTTCTTATTTTCTTGTTCACTTATTTCTATGCTCAAATCACATTTAACCCAGAAGAAGTTTCAAGAACTCTTCAACAAAATGGTGGATTTGTTCCAGGAATAAGACCAGGTAAACCAACAACGGATTATCTTAAAAAGATTTCAAGAAGAATTACTTTCTTTGGTGCAATCTATTTAGCATTAATCTTTGTTGTTCCAACTGTTGCGCTTGCATGTGTTCCAACAAACACTATTGTTTCAGGAAGTTTGGTAAATGCCTTTACTGTAACTGGACTTTTGATTGTTGTTAGTGTTGCTCTTGAGTTTGAAAAACAACTCAATGCACAACTTCTTGCAAGAAATTACAAAGGCTTTTTGAAATAATTTTTAAACTAAAAAATCGGGGAAAAGTTATGAAAAAAATGGTTGTATTAGGGCCACCAGGGAGTGGAAAAGGCACAAGCACACGAAAGATTGCACAATTCTTTAATCTTAAGCGAATTACGGTTGGAGATGCAATTAAAGAAGAAATTTTTAAGAAAACAAAACTTGGACAAATCATGTTTAATTTTACAAAAGATGGACATTTTATTCCAGATGAAATGGTTGTAAAAGTGTTACAAAAACAGATAAAAAATCTTAAGGGATTTGATGGTTTTATCATAGACACTGCACCAATAAATTTGGAACAAAAGGAAATCATGAAAAATTTAAATATTGATTGTGCAATTTTGCTTAACATTAAAAATTTTGATGTTGTTCGTGAAAGAATTTTAAAACGACTTATGTGTCCAAAATGTAAGCTTGTAACAAGCAAAACTGAAAACAAAACGGGCATTTGCCCAAACTGTGGCTCAAATTTAGAAAAACGTTATGATGACAACCTAAAAGTTGTTAACAAACGCATCAACCAGTATCTTGAAAAAACTTTGCCAGTAGCAAAAGCTTTTAAAAAAGAAGGAAAACTGCTGACAATAAACGCCGAAGAAAATAGGGAAAAAGTTTTTTCACAAATTAAAGCCAAGATTAATAAATTTTTTGCTGAAAAGTCTTTAAATTAAGTTAAAAGTGTGGTATAATTAAAAAGTGGTATATGTAAAAACTGAAAAACAAATTCAAGCAATGCGTGAATGTGGAAAAATTCTTCGTGACACATTGCTTAAAGCGCAGGAGTTTATAAAACCAGGCGTAACAACAAAAGAAATTGACAAGTTCTGTCATCGCTATATTGTAAGTCGTGGTGGAAAACCAAGTTGCTTAGGCTACATGGGTTATCCAGCAGCAACATGTATTTCAGTTAATGAAGTTGTTGTTCATGGAATTCCAGATGACACAGTTATTGAAGATGGTGATATTGTTAGTGTTGATATTGTTGTATTTTACAAAGGTGTGCACACTGATGCAGCAAGAACATTCTGCGTTGGAAATGTTAGCCCAGAAAAAAGGAAACTTGTAAAAGTTACAGAAGAGTCTTTTTTTGAGGGGATTAAACACATAAAAGCTGGTTCTAGAGTTGGTGACATTGGAAGTGTTGTTCAAAAATATGCCGAAAGTTTTGGCTTTGGCGTTGTTAGAGATTTGCAGGGGCACGGAGTTGGATGTGAAATTCACGAAGACCCAGGCATTCCAAACTTTGGCAAAGCAGGAACTGGAGAGTTTTTGAAAGAAGGCATGACAATTGCTGTTGAACCAATGATCACAATGGGAACTTTTGAGGTTTCTGTTGCTGAAGATGGTTGGACAGTGTTTACTGATGATGGACAGCCAAGTGCACATTATGAAAACACTTTGCTTATAACAAAAGATGGTGTTGAAATTCTAACACTTTAAGTTCAGGTTTTTGAAATTTTAGGAGTTACTATGAAAAATGAAGTAAAAATTGGAGAAATTGTTCATTCCACACAGGGAAGGGACAAAAATGAAATTTATGTTGTTGTTGCACTTGAAGGAAATTTTGCTTTTTTGTGCAACGGCACAACAAAACTTTTAGTCAATCCCAAAAAGAAAAACAAATTACATTTAAAAACAACTCCAGTAGTTATTACTGAAATTGCTCAAAAACTTGAACAAAAAAGGCAAATCAATGACCAAATGATTTATCACTCAATTCATGAGTATAAAAAAGGGAACAAAGGGGAGATTGAACATGGCAACTGAAGAGGCAATTAAAGCTGAAGGTGAAGTTATTGAAAGTATGCGAAATGCAACCTTTAAAGTAAAACTTCCAAATGGACATATTGTTACAGCATATCCAGCAGGAAAACTTACTTTAGGAAGAATTCGAATTCTTGTTGGTGACAAAGTTACTCTTGAGATGTCACCCTATGACTTAACAAAAGGTCGCATTGTGTGGAGAACAAACAACATGCCACACAAAAATGATAACGCTTAATTTTAATAAATTTTAAGGAGAAAAAGGAAAATGAAAGTTAGACCATCAGTAAAGCCAATGTGTGACAAATGCAAAGTCATTCGCAGAAACGGAAAAGTTATGGTTATTTGCTCAAAAAGCAAAAAACACAAACAAGTTCAAGGTTAATGCACACACAGCAAGCTGAACAAAACTTAAATTTTGCCTTTTAAAAAGGTAAAAATTAAACAAACATAATTGCTAGCAAAGCGGCTGAATATTTTTTTGCAAGTGATTATCAAATTAAACTAAAACAAATTTTTTTGGAGGAATAAATGGCTCGTATAGCAGGTGTGGACTTACCCAAGGAAAAACGCGTGGAAATAGGTTTAACCTACATCTACGGTATTGGAAGAAAAAAGTCCAATGAAATATTGGCTGGAACAGGAATCAGCCCAGACATCCGCGTTAAAGATTTATCTGAAGAGGATGTTGCAAAAATTCGTGAGTACATTGAAAAAAATGAACTCATGGTTGAAGGTGACCTTCGTAGAGAAGTTAACCTTAACATTAAAAGATTGATGGAAATCGGTTGTAACCGAGGAATCCGTCATCGTCACAATTTGCCAGTTCGCGGACAAAGAACAAAAACTAATGCTAGAACTCGTAAGGGACCTCGTAAGACAGTTTCTCGTGGAAAAGCAAAAGTTGGTAAGAAGGGTTAATAAGGGGGATAGTAAATTATGGCAGTAGTAAAGAAAAAGAGAGTAGCAAGAAATTTGGCTACAGGTGCTGTGCACATCAAATCATCTTTCAACAACAACATGGTAACAATTACCGATGCCAATGGAAATGTGATTTCATGGTGCAGTTCTGGAATGCTTAATTTCCGTGGAAACAAAAAAGACACCCCTTATGCAGCACAACTTGTTGCAGAAACCGCAGGCAAAAAAGCAAAAGAAATGGGGCTTAATCAAGTTGCTGTTTATGTAAAGGGTGCAGGTAGTGGTCGTGAAGCTGCAATTCGTGCACTTCAAAACACAGGACTTGTTGTAACCTCAATTAAAGATGTTTCTGGAATTCCATTCAATGGATGCCGTCCATCTAAAAAGAGAAGGATTTAAAAGGAGAGTATTATGGCTAAATATAGTGGAGCAGATTGTAGATTGTGTCGTCGTGAAGGTTGTAAACTCTTCCTTAAAGGCGACCGTTGTGTAACTGGAAAATGTGCGCTTGATAGACGCCCTACAATTCCAGGACAACACGGAAGCGCAAATGCGCGTAAAAAACAAGCAACAGGTTATGTTCTTCAACTTCGTGAAAAACAAAAAGTTAAAAGAGCATACGGTTTGCTTGAAAAACAATTTAAAGAATATTACTTCGAAGGTAAGCGACAAAAAGGAGCTACTGGTGAAGTTATGTTGTCATTGTTGGAAAGAAGATTGGATAACGTTGTGTACCGTTTAGGTTTTGGAGTATCACGTGCACAATGTCGTCAAATCGTGAACCACGGACACATCACCGTAAACGGTAAAAAAGTTGATATTCCATCATACCAAGTTAAAGTAGGAGATGTGGTTGCAATTCGTGAAAGCGATCGTAAAATTGAACTTTTCAAAGACCTTAAGGATAACAAAACAATGGCACCAAAATGGCTTAAACTTGACAGTTCAAAGCAAAGTGGTGAAGTGATAGCAATTCCTGATCGTTCAGATATTGACCTTAACATTGCAGAACACTTGATCATTGAACTTTATTCAAGATAGTAAGGTCTTGAGGGAGGAAAATATTATGATGCAAATAAACAAACCAAACTTAACTTTCACAGAAGAAAAAGACGGAGCAGTTTGCACTTTTGTGATTGAACCAATGGAAAAAGGTTTTGGAACCACCATTGGAAACGCAATGAGAAGAGTTCTTCTTGGTGGACTTCCAGGAGCAGCACCAATTGCTGTTCGTATTGCAGGAGTTCAACATGAATTTTCAACTATTCCAGGCGTTACAGAAGATGTTGCCGACATTATTTTAAATCTTAAAAACTTGATTGTAAAAACAACAAGCACTGAACCAGATTTTCAGAGCACAATCACTTTAAGATCAAAAGAAGAAGGCGAGCTTTATGCAAAAGATATCGTTACAAATGACGCTGTTGAAATTTTGAACCCAGACCTTTTAATTTGCACACTTGCTAAAGGTGCTGCAGTTGACATGGAAATTGTTATTGGAAGAGGTCGTGGTTATGTTACAGCAAAAGAAAACAAAAATGCTGTTGACACAATCGGATTTATTGCAATGGATGCAATTTTCACACCAGTTAAAAAGGTTAGATATTTTGTAGAAAGTGCTCGTGTTGGTCAAGACATTAACTATGACAAACTAACACTTGAAGTAACTACAAATGGTGCAGTTTCAGGAAAAGAAGTTGCAAGTTTGGCTGCAAAGGTTATTAATGACCACATGGCAATGTTTATTGAACTTGTGGAAGACATGGAAAACACAGAAGTTTTGGTTACATCAGAAACTGATGATCAACAAAAGATTTTGGAAATGTCCATTAGCGACCTTGAATTGTCTGTTAGAAGTACAAATTGTCTTAAACGTTCAAATATCCTAACTGTTGAAGACCTTGTACACAAAACTGACAAAGAACTTGGAAAAGTTCGTAATTTAGGACAAAAATCACTTGAAGAAGTTAAAGCAAAACTTGTTGAACTTGGTTTAACTTTAAAAAGTGACGACGAATAAGAGGAGATAAAAAATGGCAGGATATAACAAATTAGGAAAAAGAGCATCAATCAGAGACTCTATTCTTTGTCGTCAAGTTACAGATTTGTTGTGGTATGGCAAAGTTGAAACAACATTTGCTCGTGCCAAGGCAGTTCAAAGAGTTGCAGAAAAGATTATAACTCTTGCAGTTAACACTTATCAAGACACAATAAAAGTAACAAAAACTGTAACTGATGAAAAGGGAGTTCAAACAAAGAAGGAAGTCATCAATGATGGCCCAACAAAATTGAATGCTCGTCGTAAAATTATGGCTCAAGTTTATGACATTCAAGAACAAAGAATGCCAAAAGAGTCAAAAACAGCATTTGTTGCAAGAACAGAAAACATTTATCACCCACTTATTGAAAAGATTTTCAATATCTACGGACCTCGTTACGCAAATCGTAAAGAGGAACTTGGACAAGGTGGTGGATACACTCGTGTTCTTAAAATGGGACCACGCCGTGGTGATGCTGCTGAAATGGCAATTATTCAATTAGTTTAATTATTGTTTAATTTTTATAAAAAAAAGAATCACAAAACGGCTGCTGTGGTTCTTTTTATATTTACAAAAAAATGTAGCTTAACTCAAAATTTTGCTGGACTAAATGACAAAATTATGATATAATGTAATCATAAAAGGAAGTGTCTATGAAGCAAACAAAAGTTGTTGTTTTTGATTTTGATGGAACCATTTACAGTGGCATTGATTGGTCAAAAGAGTGGTCAGATTACTGTAAATTTGGCATGCGTTTGTTGTTTTCAACTCTTTCTGATGATCAATTTGATATTCTTGTAAGAAGTGAAAAAATTGATATGTTCACTAGCAATCAAATTGTGTCAGCATTAAAAAAGTATGGCAAGAAAGCAAGCGACTGGATACATTTTAGACAAACTCATGATTGTTTTTTGGATTATTCAAATTGCGTGTGTGTTTCAAATCATGAACTTCACAAATTTGCAGACAAATACACACTTTATTTGGTTTCAAACTCAATTCCAAAAGAAATTCAAAGAGTTGTAAATTATTTTAGTATAGATATGAATGTTTTTAAAGAAATAATTACAAACGATTATGAACATGGTCCAGACAAACAATTTTATTATGAAGAAATTATAAAAAAAGAAGGTATTTTGCCAGAACAACTTTATGTAATTGGTGACAGTGAATCAACAGACATCGCTCCAGCAAGAAGAATAGGTGCAAAATTCACTCGCGTTCAAGACGCAAATTTTAAGATAGAGGACTTTGGACTTTAAAAAACGACCTTTTAGGTCGTTTTTTTAGTCTAATTTAATGTAGAAATTAGCATTGAGTTCGTTTTTGTTAGAGTCATGAACAATGCCAACTGTGGTAATCCCAGCATTTTTTGCTTGTTCTATGTATTTTTGTGCATCTTCAAACACAACGCACTCTTTTTGACTTACTCCAAGCAATTTTTGTGTGTTTTCATAAACAAATTGTTTTTTTATTTGCTCGCCACAAGCTATAATTTTTTGAAATGCTTTTTCAACACCCATTTCTCTTAATCTACTTTTTAAAAATGGTTCAACATTGTTTGATGCAACCACAAAAATTTTGTTAGGGAAGAGTTTTATTAATGTTTTAACATAATCAAAACAAACAAGCTTTTCTGTTTCCAAAATTTTGTTGCAAGCATCATTATATTGCTGAAAAACAAGTTTTTCATCTAGTGGTTTTGTGATAACTTGTTTCATTTTTTCAAAATATTCATTGCTTGGCTTGTCTTTAACTTCCTTAAAATCACTTTCAGTAAAGTTATAACCATAAATTTTGCAAACCTCTTGCATTGCTTTAAAAATAATGTTATTTGAACTTGTTATTGTTCCATCAAAATCAAAAATAAAAACTTTTTTTTGTTTTAATGTATTTATTAAATCTACACTTAATTCGTTATTTTCCATTTTTTCCTCTCATTTAGTCATTCTATCACAAAAAAATAATTTTATCAACAAAAAATCAAAAATTTTAATAAAAATTTGTCCAAAATCATTAAAATATATCAAAAATTTTTAAAATTTGCTTGAAAAACAACACAAATTATGATATAATAACACTATGCAAGCCCTCATAGTATAATGGTTAGTACACCAGCCTCTCACGTTGGACATAGGGGTTCGAATCCCCTTGGGGGTACCAACTTTAAAAAGGATTTAAGTGAAAAAAATCACTTAAATCTTTTTTTACAAAAATTTTCAACAAATTATGCAAAATCGTTTGACTTTTGCACAAATTATTAGTATAATGAAAGAAAAAAATGGGGGAAAAACAATGAATAAATCAAAAAAGAATTTTAGTTCAAAAAGTTTTAAATTAAACAAACTTAAAACAATTCTTTTGTTTGTTATTCTTGCTTTAACCCTTGCGGGGGGGGGGGCTTTTAGTTGTTAAGTTAACGCAACAAAAAGCACAACCACAAAATCTTGAAATTGTTTCTCCAATTGATGATAACTCTTCAGCCGCATGGTCAGGTGGCACGGCTGCTTTTACTCATGGTAATGGAACAATCAACAATCCCTATTTTGTTGAATCTGCTGAAAATTTGGCTTACTTAAGTGCAAATTATGTTGCACTTTCTGGTTGTTACTTTAAACAGACAACAGATATCAATTTAAGCAACATTTCGTGGATACCTATAAATCAAAATGATGTTTTCGAATGTTTTTATGACGGAAACAACCACAAAATTTTAAATTTAAAAGTGGAAGCTGATGATGTTCCAACTGATGGAGAAAATCACAGAAGATTAGGTCTTTTTGGCCATATTTACAATGGTTACATCAAAAATTTGACAATTGAAAGTGGCAGCGTGCATGATGCAGGAAACGGAGTTCTTAGTTCAATGGGAGCAATAGTTGCTCAAGTTACAACCATAACTTTGGAAAATTGCATCAACAAAGCAAGTGTCACAGGTATTAATTGGGCTGGTGGAATTGTTGGTGGAATATATGATTCAAACACAACATCACAAATCAAAAATTGCAAAAATTATGGAACCATCACAGGAGCAAATTATGATGTTGGTGGTATAGCAGGTGTAATCAATTACTCAACAACAAAACAAGTTTACTTTGAAAATTGTGAAAATTATGGAAATGTTAATGCTGTTTTGATTGGTGGTGGAATTCTTGGCGATACAGCAACAAAAGTCACTTCCTTTAAAAATTGTTCAAATCAAGGAACAATTTCTGTCACGGATGCTGTTGCTGGTGGAATTTTGGGACAAACATCTCCAGACATATCAAAATTGGTTATACAAAATTCTTATAACACGGGAAATGTTTCAGCCACAAATGGTTATGCTGGTGGACTTGTTGGGTTAATTAATTATTCAACTATTGTGAAAGATTTGGAGTTTAAAAACTGTTATAACACAGGGGATGTAACGAACAAATTTCATGTGGGTGGAATATGTGGAAACTTTGATTGTGGCCCAACAACAACAAGTGTTGTTGAATCTTGCTACAACACCGGAACAATAACATCAACAGAGCATACTTGTGGTGGGCTTTTTGGTTACTTTAGGGCAGGGGTAACTTCGCTCATACAAAATTGTTACAACACAGGAACAGTTGTTGACGCTCAATTTGATGGTGGAGGAATTGCTGGCAGATGTGGAACAGCCGACACAGTCAATTGTTCTGGCATCATAAAAGATTGCCAAAACAGGGGCGGTGTTTCATCGTCTGGTGGAAGTGGTGGAATTGTTGGCGCGCTTTATGATAAATGGACTATTGAAAACTGTGAAAATTTTGTAAATATCACATCTGTTGATAACAACACCGGTGGTATAATCGGTTGTTTATGGACTGGTGGTGATGCTGAAATTTTGAACTGCAAAAATTGTGGTAATGTTTCATCAGGTTATAGAACTGGAGGAATTGTGGGAATTGTTAATGACAATGCAACAAGTTGTAAAATCACAAATTGCTATAATGAAGGCGTTGTTACAAACACAAATTCTGATTCAGGTGGAATTGTTGGATGTGCGTTAAAACCCACCACAATAACAAATTGTTTCAACAAGGGGTTGATTCAAGTGCCAAATGCCTATGTTGGTGGAATTATTGGTGTTGTTGGGAATGATACAACGCTAAACGTTTTTAACTCACAAAATACAGGAACAATTAAAGCATACAACGCTATTGGGGGTATTTTAGGACTTTTTCATTCAGGGACAACATTCATAAAATCTTGCAAAAATTCTGGTTCAATTTTAGCAACTCGAAACGATGGCGGTGGAATTGTGGGTTTTGGTCAGGGCAACAACATTGTGTTGGAAGACTGTTGCAACACTGCAGAAATCAGGGGTGTTGTAACTCTTTCTGGAATTTTTGCTTCAAATTTTTCAAAACAAACAACAATCAATGGCTGCTACAATTTAGGTTTTGTTGATGGTTATGATGTTAATCTTGGTGGTGTTTGTGGTTATGCAAGTGTTGAAGATTTAACAATAACAAACTCTTTCAATGCTGGTCCTGTTAGGTCTGTTGGGAATGGGTATAACGGTGGACTTATTGGCAATTTTGAAACCACAAAAAGTTGTTTGATACAAAATTGTTACAATTCTGCTTCAGTAAGCGTAAAAGTGGGTTATAATATTGGTGGAATAACTGGACACTATTATAGCTCTAATAACACAGTTGCGCAAATCACAAATTGTTACAACACTGGTGTTATATCGCAAGCAGATGGTGATGATGACAACATTGGTGGCATTGTTGGGTGTGCCAGTTCATCAGTGAACATCACAAATTGTTACAATCGTGGTTCTATCACAGGAAGCAAAACAACAGGGGCAAACAATGGTGGAATTGTTGGTTTTATTGAAAATAGTGGAACAGTTGTAAACATCACAAATTGCTATAATTCTGCAAGTGTTTGGGCTGCTGAGAGAATTGGAAACATTGTTGGAACTGTTTACAACCAAGCAACATGCACATTAAGAGATTGTTTTGGGGACAGTGACGTAATGAACATTCCATTAATTGGTTCAACCGACACAGCAACAGGAGCATCAAGCAACTTTGTTGGGACAAATGAACTTAGAACTCGTGATCAAATGGTTGCTGCTGGAGATGGAATTAGACCATCGGGTTTTGTGGATTCTTACACAACTTCAAATTGGTGTTTTGAAAACAACAAGTATCCAACACTTGTTTTTAAAACCGCAAAACCAACCATTTCTGTGGGGAGTTTTGTTTATGATGGTTATGAGCATCAAATTAATTTAAGCAATTTTATTTCATCATCAATGGACACTTTTGGGGTTATGTCTGCGACAGAAGTTGGAAGTTATGAAATTTTGATAACACCAAAAAATCAAACAACCAATCAGTGGACGGATGGAACAACAGATGCTGTTAAATTAACTTGGCAAATCACTCCAGCAAGCTTAACAAAACCAACAGTTAGTGCAAACTTAACCTTTAATGGAAGTGTGCAAGCACCAACAATTGTGGGCTTTGACAGCAACACAATGGAACTTGTTGGGACTCAAAGTGCAACAAATGCAGGAAATTATCAAATTGTGATTTCGCCAAAGTCAAATTATCAATGGAGTGACGGAACAGCCAACACATTGATTTTTAACTGGACCATTGCAAAGGCAAGTGTTGATGCAAGTGCTTTACCAAGCCAAAGTGGTAGTTTGACATACACAGGAAATCCGCAAAATGTTTCATGGACAACCTATGACACAACCAAACTAACAGTTTCTGGACAGGTTAGCGGAACAAATGCTGGGACATACATTGCAACCTTTACACCAACAGCAAACTATCAATTTAGTGATGGTGCAAGCAGTAAAACAGTTTTGTGGACAATAACAAAGCAAACACTTACAACGCCAAGCCTAAGTCTTGAGAACAATCAAATCACTTTTAGTGGAACAACAAAAGACATGGCAAATTACTTGCAAAACTTTGACGGAACAAAAATGACAATAGAAGGCAACACACAAGCAATAAGGGCTGGAACATATATTTTTATTATACACATTAAGGAGGAGTATCAAAACAATTATATTTTTGCAAATGGTTTGCCATACGCAATCATTGCATGGACAATACTCCCATATAACATAGAAAATGCAACAGTTAGCGTTGGTGGGAATTAAAAAAAGAATCAAAATTTGCTTCTTTTTTTTTATTTTTTGAACAAATTATGCAAAATCATTTGACTTTTGCACAAATTATTAGTATAATGAAAGAAAAAAA
>CAMVKM010000025.1 GCA_947168085.1 uncultured Clostridia bacterium
AAGTTTTGTTGAAGTTTTAAGTGACTGTTTCTTTAACGGTATTTTTGATGAAAAAGAAATGGAAACAGAAAAAGGCGTTGTTTGTAGTGAAATAGATCGTTATGAAGATGATTTTTCTAATTGCTGTTCTGAAGCGGCTCAAAAAGAACTTTTTGCGGGAACAAATTTTGCTCATCCAATTTTGGGGACTAAGAAAAGTGTAAATTCCATAACAGCAGACGATTTAAGGTTTTACAGAACATTTAACAACAAAGCTTCAAATGTAATAGTGGCTTTTTCTGGTGGGGTGGAACCAGCATTTGCTGAAAAACTGATTGAAAAATACTTTTTGCCTTACTATAGTGGTGAAGCAAAACCAACAACATACATTGAAAATGATGCTGAAAAGTTAAACATTTTAAACAAAAAAGTTTTTGTTAAAAAAGACACAAAACAAGTATATTTTTTGTTTTCTACGCCAACAATTCGAGTGGAACATCCTGACTTTAAAAAACTAAAACTAGCAAGTGCTATGTTTGGTGGACTTTTAAGTTCAAGGCTTTTTTCTAGATTAAGAGAAAAAGAGGGGCTTGTTTACGAAATATACTCAAGCGTGTTTTCAAATGCAATTTCTGGAGTTTTTGAAACATACTTTGCTTGTTTAAGAGAAAATGCAGAAAAAGCAATACTAGCATTTAAGGATGAAGTTAGCAAAATTTTAAACGAAGGTTTTTCTGATGATGAAATTGAATTAGCAAAACATTTGTTTATAAGAAATTTAATTCTTAATGATGACGATTTAAGAATCAGACAAAGCATTTTGGTTGCAAACCTTTTGAGAGAAGGTAAAATTTATGACTTAGAAAAAGATGTTGCAGAAATTGAAAACCTTTCTGCACAAGAGATAAACAATGCTTTTGTAAAGGTTTTGACAAATGATCAGTTTGTTGTAAGTTACTTGTCAAACAAAGATGATGTTGATGTTTTAAATTTATTAAAATAGGAGTTTATTTTGGCAAAATATAATAGCGATAATTTAACTAAACAAAAGGGCCTTAGCACAAGGGCAAAGTGGGGTATAAGTGTTTTTGTTATATCTCTTTGTTTATTTTTCTTTTCAGTTACAACTTTTGTAGTGCCAGTTTATAACTTTTTGCTTGGTTCTTTTGGTGTTTGTTTGTATCCTGTTTTGGTTGCGTTGATGGGAGTTGGTGTTTTGCTTATGTTAAAAAAACAATATTACATAGCAAAATTTTATTTGGGCATTGTTATTGCTTTGTATTTTGTTGTGGTGTTGTTTTTTCAAGTGATATTAACTGATTTTAACATGACTTTTGCAGATTATCTTTCAAGTTGTTACACCTCACACAACACTCCTGGTGGGGTTATTGGTGGAATTTTTGCTTATATTATGTTTTTGGGATTAGATAAAATAGGCAGTATTTTGCTTTTAATCATTGCCTTTGTTTTGTGTGTTGCGTTTGTGATTGATCACTTTTTAAAAATCAAGGAATACAAAACATTGTCTGAAAAAGTTGTTGGTTTTCCTTTTGATTTTTCTAAAAAAGAAAAAAATGAAAGTGACAAACGCAAAAAAGAAGTTAGCAAAAAGAAAATTTTAAAGGTACAAAAAAATATTGAAGCCGCACCTTTTGAAACAAATCTAAAAAATGAAAACATAGAAACAAAAAAAGAGACTAATGAAGAAAAACCAAAAATAACTCTTAACGCTTACCAACAAATGCAAGAAAATTCAAGAAACAAATTTTTTAATAGTTTTAGTAATTATAAAAATGATAATGATGACATTGCAAAGCAAATTTTTGGGGAAGATTTTATTAATTCAGTTCAAAGTGACAAGAAAAAAGATGAAAAATCAAAAAGTTTTACTTTAAATGAGCTTTATGAAGAAAACAAAGAAAAAGAACAAGAAAATTTGGTTTTTGCATCGTCTTCAAGTGACAAACCAAGCAGATTTGTTCATGCCGATGAACACGAAGATATATATAAAAATATTGAATTTAATGATAATTTAAAAAGCGATGAAAACCAAAACTTGTCCCAAGTTAATAAAAATAGTTTTGAAAATGAAAACACAAATGATTTTAGTGCTAGTAACAATCTAAGTGATGATGAAAATGCATTTGACACAAACAAACCTTCTTTTGATGTGAACGAAATTGATTTAAGCGATATGAGTGACATTATAGCACCAAAGGAAGAAGCTGATGAGGCAAAGGAAAGTGATGTTGAAGAGTTTGAAGACAAAAAAGAACAATTAAAAGTAAAAGAAGAGCCAGTTTTTAACATTCCAAAAGAGTTTTTAAAGAAGTCGGAAAAACGTGTAGAACCTATTGCAGATCAAAAACCTAAAAAGAAATCTTTTCAGCCTTACAAAAGGCCATCTCTTGATTTGTTAACAACAAAATCAAGTCAATTAGTTACTGATGAAGATGTTTTTCAAGAAAAAGCTGTTATTTTGGAAGAAACATTAAACAGTTTTAGAATTCCAGCAAAAGTTATGGGCATTACTTGTGGCCCAGCAGTTACAAGATATGAACTTCAAATGCCAACAGGCATTCCTGTAAAAAAAATCGCTCAACATGCAGATGACATTCAAATGAGGATGGAAAGTCGTGGTGGTGTCAGAATTGAAACGCCAATTCCAGGAAGGAGTTTGGTTGGGGTTGAAATTCCAAACTCAAAAATTGCCACGATTGGTTTAAGAGATATTTTAGATGCGCCACAATTTGTTGAAAGCAAAGGGGCTTTGACTTTTGCTTTGGGAAAGGACATTGGTGGTGATTGCAAGGTTTGTAATCTTGAAACAATGCCACATTTGTTGGTTGCTGGTTCAACTGGAAGTGGAAAAAGTGTTTGCTTAAATGTGCTTTTAATAAGTCTTTTGTACAGGCTTGGTCCTGACGATTTGAAACTTATTTTAATAGACCCAAAACGTGTTGAATTTGTAACTTACAACTATCTTCCACACATGCTTGTTCCAAAGGCAATAAATGATCCAAAAGAAGCATTAAATGCTTTGGATTGGGTTAACAAAGAAATGATGAAACGTTATGACATGTTTAGTGAACGTAGAGTTAGAAATTTTAAAGAATACAACAATTCTGAAGATGTGTTAAATGGAAATGAAGAAAAACTTCCATATATTGTTGTTGTTATTGATGAACTTGCTGATTTAATGATTCTTGCTGGCAGAGAATTAGAAGAAAAAATTCAGCGTTTAACACAACTTGCTCGTGCCGCTGGAATTCACTTGATTATAGCAACACAAAGACCATCTGTTGACATTATTACTGGGGTTATTAAATCTAACTTACCATCAAGGATTGCGTTTGCGGTAACTGATTTTGCTTCTTCAAAAACAATTCTTGACAAAGGTGGTGCAGAAAAACTTTTGGGAAAAGGTGACATGCTTTATGCTCCTCAAGATTTGCCAGAGCCAATAAGAATACAATGTCCTTTTGTTGACAGTAAAGAAGTTTTTGAAATCACTGAATATATCAGAAAAAATAATGAAGCATATTTTGATGACAGCATCAGTGCTTTTATTTCAAAAGGTGAAAGTTCAAATAGTTTTGGTTCAACATCAGATACATCTGGAAATGGTGGTGGATGGGATCCACTTTTGCCACAAGCATTGCTTGATTTTATTCAAGCAGGTGGAGGATCAGTGTCAATGCTTCAAAGAAAGCATAGCATAGGTTTTTCAAGAGCTGGAAGAATAGTTGATCAAATGTAAGCTGCAGGTTTTATTTCTGGCAGAGATCCAGGAAAACAAACTCGAACAGTGCTTATAAGTCTTGACAAATATAATGAAATTTTTGGAAATCAAGAAGATTAAGGAAAGGAGATAGAATATGAATACACCAAACAAATTATCTGTTATGCGAATAATTTTAGTCCCTATAATGGTTTTCTTTTATCTTGTAACATTTTTAGGAATTTGGGGAAAAATTGTTGCTGTTGTATTGTTTTTAACAGCTGCCATAACAGACCTTTTAGATGGAAAAATTGCAAGAAAAACTGGTCAAGTAACTGATTTAGGAAAACTTTTAGATCCAATTGCAGACAAAATGCTTTATGACACAGGAATGGTTTTAATTGTTGTTAGTGGGGCAGTTCCAGCTCCATATGGCGTTATTGGACTTTTAATATTGCTTTTTAGAGATTTTGCAATTGATGGTTTAAGACAAGTTGCAGCGTCAAAAGGAATTGTTATTGCTGCCGTTTTAAGTGGAAAATTAAAAGCTATTTTTCACTACATTCAAATTCCATTATTTATGTTGCTTGCAGCAACAAGCACGCTAAGTGGCGATTTTTGGAATGTGTTTAATTATGTTTTGTTGATTGTTGCATGTGTGTTCTTTGCGATTGCAACACTAGTTACAATTTGGTCACTTTTTGATTACTATGCAAAAAACAAACATGTGTTTAAGGAAAAAAATGAGGAAAAATGAAAGCAAATTTAATTGTATTAAAAACTCAAGAAATCCAAACAGAGTTGCCGCTTTTTATTGAACCAACACTTACGCAAAAGCTGGGGCAAGTTGGGGTTGAAATTTACAAAAGTCTTTATTTTAACAAGTTTGAAAATTTAAACAAAAGCATTTTTTCACTTTTAGAAAACAGCACCATTTTGTTGTTTGATCTTTCACATCCAAATGCTGATGAAATTTTAAGTCAAATTTCAAAGTTTTATCAAGTTGAGCAAAAAGATTTTGCGCAAGGCAAAATTTGGAAGGATGAAACAAAAAACCGAGTTTGTGTGTTGTTTGACATAAATCAAACTGATTTTGTTTTAAATGTTGACAAAAATTTTTTGCACGCCACATTTTCTCCAACAAAATATGCTATGGTTTTAAAAACTTTTGGTCTTGGTGAAAGTGAAATAAAAAAGGTTTTGCATTCAATTCCTAATTCATATGGGTTTGAATTTTTTGTGACTTCGAATTTTTTAGATTGTCAAATAAACATTTTAGTTGATGCAGATTTTTACAAGAGTAATGTTTTAGATGATTTTGTTCGCAAAATTTATGAAATTTTGGGTAACTACATCTATGCTGATGAAGACATTAATCTTTTTGAAAAATTAATGGAAGGGCTTTCTATTAAAGATGTT
This sequence comes from uncultured Clostridia bacterium, assembly GCA_947168085.1. GTDB lineage: Bacteria > Bacillota > Clostridia > Christensenellales > UBA1242 > UBA7584. The sequence continues at coordinate 5,120 of CAMVKM010000025.1, forward strand.
AAGATTGCAATTTGTGATTGGCTTACACAAGGATTGTTTTTTAATGAAATAGAGAACAACATCACAAAGCAAAGAGACAAGATTTGTTGTTTTTACAATATTACAAAAAAATCTGATTTATCAGTTATGTTAAAAATGAAAGAAGATGCTTTGCAAAATTATGTTTCTGAAAGTGATGAAATAGTTTATGAAATGGCTTATGCTGTTTTGCAAGAATCAAAAGCAGACATTGCTGTTGTTGTTGCTGGAACCACAAAAAATCCAAAAATAGCCATAGGGGACAGTGAAGCAATTCATCTTTACAAATTTAATTTTAACCACAATAAATCTTTAATAAACAACATTATGATTCAAAATGCTATTTTTAAATTAATAAAAAAATTAAAACAAAGTAACAAATTATTTTAAAAATTTTGTTAAAAATGCTAGACTTTTTTAAAACAATATGTTAAAATTAGAACATATGAACGATAAAAGGAATGAATTAAAATGAATGATACAGATAAAAACAAGTTATTAGAACAAACTATTGCTCAAATAGAAAAACAATTTGGAAAAGGCTCAGTTATGAGATTGGGTGACACTGTTAATGAAAAAATCGACACTTTTTCAACAGGATGTTTAACTCTTGATTTGGCGCTTGGAATTGGCGGAGTTCCACGTGGCAGAATAGTTGAAATTTATGGTCCAGAATCTTCTGGAAAAACCACTGTTGCACTTCATATTTGTGCTGAAGCGCAAAAACAAGGTTGTGTTGCTGCATTTATTGATGCTGAACATGCTTTAGACCCTGTTTATGCAAAAAATTTGGGTGTAAACATTGAAGATTTGTTTATTTCACAGCCAGACAATGGAGAGCAAGCTCTGGACATTGTTGAAAGTTTGGTTAGAAGCAACATTGTTGACTTAATTATTGTTGACTCTGTTGCAGCTCTTACTCCAAAAGCAGAAATTGATGGAGAAATGGGAGATAGCCATGTTGGACTTTTGGCTAGACTTATGAGTCAAGCAATGAGAAAACTTACAGCAATTATCAACAAATCTCACACCTGTGTTGTTTTTATCAATCAACTTAGAGAAAAGGTTGGTGTTATGTTTGGTAACCCAGAAACAACAACTGGTGGAAAAGCTTTAAAGTTTTATGCAAGTGTAAGGCTTGATGTTAGAAAAAGTGACACCATAAAAGATGGAAATGATGCCGTTGGAAGCAGAACAAAAGTGAAAGTTGTTAAAAACAAACTTGCGCCACCATTTAAAACTGCAGAATTTGACATAATTTATGGTAAAGGCATTTCAAAAGAAGGTTGTGTGTTGGATCTTGCCATTGAAAATAACCTTATTCAAAAAAGTGGGGCTTGGTTTGCTGTTGACGGAAACAACATTGCACAAGGTAAAGAAAATTGTAAACAATATTTGATTGATCATCCTGAATTTTGCGCAGAATTAGAGCAAAAAATAAGAGATATTGTCAAAAACAAACCAATAATTTAACAAAAATGCTCATAAAAAGAGCATTTTTTTATTTTTACTTGACTTATTGTATAAATTAGTTTAAAATAGTAATGTATAAAATAAATCAAACTAAAATGTTTTATATATACGAATAAAAAGGCGAATATAACAAAATGTACAGTTTAACAGCAAATTTGTTAGGTGCTGGAGCTGTTTCTTTTGTTGTTTGCATAATTATAGGATTGCTTGCTTTGGTTGTAGGTTGTGTTGCAGGCTTTTTTGTGTTGAAACTTGTCAACGACAAAAAAAACAAAAAAATAAAACAAGATGCACAATCAATTATTGAAAAAGCAAAAAAAGAAGCAAAAAACATAGAAAAAGAGGCTCAATTAACAGCACAAGAAAAAGCTTTAAATATCAAAACAGAAGCAGAAAAAGAACTTAATTCAAGGCGTATTGAACTTGAAAAACTTAATGACAGATTTCTTCAACGTGAGGAATTTATAAACAAAAAAGAACAAACTTTGGAAACTAAAAATGAAAATTTAGAAAACCAAAGAAAACAACTAAATCAAAAAGAACAAGAATTAAAAGAAAAAGAAAGTGAAATTGACAAGAAAAAAGATGATATTTTAGTTGAACTTCAACATGTTGCTCAAATGACAAAAGACGAAGCAAAGCAAATTTTGATTCAAAACATGCAAGAAGAAGCACGAAATGATGCTTTAAAACTTGTTAGAGACATTGAAGATGAAGCAGTAAACAACGCAACAAAAAAGGCAACTGAAATTGTGACTTTGGCAATTCAAAAATATTCAGCGGACATCACAAGCGAAAACACAGCAACGACTGTTGCTCTTCCAAATGATGAAATGAAAGGCCGTCTTATTGGAAGAGAAGGCAGAAATATTAAAGCCATTGAACAAGCAACAGGAATTGACCTTATTATAGACGATACACCAGAAGCAATTGTTTTGTCTGGGTTTGATCCAATTAGGCGTGAAATTGCAAAAATTTCCATAGAAAAACTTATACAAGATGGAAGAATTCATCCAGCAAGAATTGAAGAAACTGTTGCCAAAGTAACTAGAGATTTAAATGATCAAATTAAAGAAGTTGGAGAACAAGCAGTGCTTGATGCTGGTGTTCATGGTCTTCATCCAGAACTTATTAAACTTGTTGGAAGATTAAAATATCGAACAAGTTATGGCCAAAATATGCTTAAACACAGTTTGGAAGTGTCATACATGGCAAGAGCAATGGCAGAAGAATTGGGCCTTGACAGTGAAGTTGCTAAAAGGGGTGGACTTTTGCATGACATTGGAAAAGCTGTTGATTTTGAAATGGAAGGCACACATGTAAGTTTGGGAGTGGAACTTGCAAAAAAATATAAAGAAAATGAAAAAGTAATCAACTGTATTGAGGCTCACCATGGTGATGTTGAATTTTCCTGTCTTGAAGCTGTTTTGGTTCAAGCTGCTGACGTTATTTCAAGCAGCAGAGTAGGAGCTAGAAGAGAAACCATGGAAAATTACATTAAGCGAGTTGAAAAACTTGAAGAAATTTCTAATTCATTTAAAGGTGTTGAAAAAGCATATGCTATTCAAGCTGGTAGAGAAATTAGAATTTTGGTAAAACCAGAAGAAATTAGTGATGCTGATGCTTTGTTTTTGGCAAAAGATATTGCTAAAAAAATTGAGAGTGAAATGGAGTATCCAGGGCAAATAAAAGTGCATGTAATTAGAGAAACACGCTCAATTGAATATGCAAAATAAAAAAGGCAAAATTGCCTTTTTTTCATAAAATATAATTAAAAAATTGTAAAAAATTAAAAGGACAAAACATGATATTTTGTCCTTTTTTGGCAGGGGAGCAGAGAATCGAACTCTGACCAATGGTTTTGGAGACCACTACTCTACCGTTAAGCCACTCCCCTTAACATCATATATTATATAAGAAATTTGAAAAATAGTCAAGAAAATATTGCAAAATTGTTGCAAAAAAGTAAAAAAAAATTTATAATAAAACAAGAGGTGAGCAAACTTTTATGAAAACAGTTGAAATTTACACTGATGGTGCATGCAGTTACAATCCTGGTCCGGGTGGATGGGGAGTTGTTTTGCTGTATGGTGGTCATGAAAAACAAATGAGTGGTTTTTGTGACAACACAACCAACAATCAAATGGAACTTTTGGCAGTCATAAAAGGTTTGGAGCAATTAAAGGAACCTTGTAAAGTGCTTCTTTACAGTGACTCAGCTTATGTTGTTAATGCTTTTGAACAAAAATGGATTGATGATTGGAGCCAAAAAAACTGGAAAACAGCAGGCAAAAAAGAAGTTAAAAATTTGGATTTGTGGCAACAACTTTTTATTCTTTCAAAAAAGCATGACATAACTTGGGTTAAAGTTAAAGGACATGCCGACAACAAATACAACAACATTTGTGACTCTTTGGCAAGAGCTGAAGTTGAAAAACACATTTAAAAAAACAGGAGAGAAATGCAATGAAAAAAAACTTGTCTAAACCACGATTTATTTTAATGCTGTGTGTTGCTGCATTTTTAGCTTTGATTTTAGTTGTGCAGTTTGTGGTGTTAAGTGTTTACAGAAGCAGAATTATTGAAATGCAAGAAAGAATTGATGATTTAGATAGACAAATTGAAGAAAAAGAGCAGACTCCTAATTCTGTGTTTTGCCAATCAAAAAATAGTTATGAATTACTTTTTTATGAAGAATAAAAAACTCTAGAAAATTTTCTAGAGTTTTTGTTTTTTTATTTAATTTCTCGTTTTGCAAACACAAAGTATGAACAAAATGTGATAACAATGCACAAAACAATGTCAACAACAAATGCATACCAAAATGAAACATCATGGAAAATTGGTGCAGAGAACAAGATGCTTATTGCTGAAGAATTTCCATAACTGAAGAATGAACCACCAAAGTATTTAAACAAATCGAAGTTGCTAAAAGGCATAAAACCATACCAATAAGAACCACTTAATGTAACGCTTAAAATGCTTAGCACAATGTACAAAACAATTGAAATACCAACGGCTGCAACATTGCTTCTAAATATCGTTGAAATTGCAAGAGCAATTAACACATAAATAGTTACTTTTACAATTAAACACAAAAGATATATCAAAAGCAAAACAACTGGATGCAGTAAAAATGGTGTTTGTGCATTAAAGATTGCTAAAACAGGTGAGAAGTTGGCACCAAACAAGAACAAACCTATTAAGAAAAATATTATTGTTGAAAATATCAAGAAAATTGATGCAAAAATAAGAGATGCTGTAAGTTTGCTTGTTAGGACTTTGCTTCTTGAATAAGGTCGTATTAAAAGCAATTTTAATGTTCCATTTGATTGTTCACCAGCAATGGTTCCAGCAACCAAAACAACAGTGAATATGATTATGATAAAGCTTGTTATTTCAAGTCCAAAAAACACTAAGTCAAAAGCATTTTTGTTTTGATTAGAATTTTGATTTTGAGCAAACACATTAGAGTAATCAATGGCCGTTAAATTGTTGTCAATAAGAAAATTTTGTTTTGTTAAATCTTCTTGAATTTTGTAATTAAAAATGTTGCCTTTTTCTGAAAAGTCAAAAAAGGAATTTATTTGACTGTCATTATATTTTAAATAAGGGAAGTATTTTCTAACATTATCTACTAAATTATATAAATTGCTTGCAGCCAAATTATATTGTTTTGCTAATTTTATGATATCTTCTTTTTTGGCGCCTTCTTGAACATGTTTTTCTTCAATATTGGCATTTATTTCTACTAAAAAGTTTTCTGTTTTTTCAATTTTAGAATTTAAATTTTCTATTTCACTAGCATCATAAGTTTTACGTGAAATATTTTTGTAATAAGCAACAATTTTAGCGGCAAAATCAGATTCTGTTAAATATTTTCTAAAACTATCATGACTGCTGTGCTTTGTAACTACAACATAGCTTAGATTTTTTTGAGTTTCTGAGATAGCATTTAAAAAATCTTTGTAGTTAGTTGCTGTTGTAATAACTGGCACAATTGGTTTGCTAAAGATTGAATTAAAATCGTTTTTTAATTCATTTAAAGCCGTTTCAAGACCATGAAAAGCATCTTGTTCTGCTTGTGTTGCTTCATCATCACCAATATGTCCATAATCATCAAAGTAAACTGTAATAGCATTTTTTTCATTGTTTACTTTCTGTTCCAAATTAGCCAAACTTGTATCTTCATTAATAGACGCAATATTGTCCTTCATTTGTTTTGATTTAACAATTATTTCGTTTGATTTTTCTTTACCATGTGAACTTGTTGCATTATTAAATGTCATATAAACATCTGAAACTGTTTCACACTGATCATAGTCAGTTATTATTATATCTCTTCGCTCACTTGGATTAAACATCAAAAAAGAAGCAAAAATGCCCACAACTAAAACAGCTGTTAGCACATACAAAAGCGGACGCATTAAAAGTTTGTTTAATTCACCTTTAAGTAATTTAAAAAAGCCCATTTTTTACCTCATTTTGTTTTCTTTTAAAATATCTAAGTAAAGTTCTTCTAAAGATTTTGTTTCAAGTCTTACATTAAAAATTGTAATGTTTTTTTCTTTTAAAAGTTTCATAATCTTTTTGTAAAGTTGTTGTTCATAGGGGATAAGCACACAACTTCCAGCAATTTCTGCTGAAATATCAAAATTCTCATGAATAATTTTGCTTGCAAAGTTTGGATAGTTTACATTGATTGCAATAAGTTTGTCTGAATCAACATTTTTTTTGTCTGTTTTGTTTTTTATTTCTAAAACAACACCTCTGTCAACCACCGCAAAAGTATCACAAATTTGTTCCATTTCTGATAATATATGACTGCTTATTAAAATGCCCATTTTTTGTTTTTTTGCAAGATTTTTTAATGTTTGTCTTAACTCTATAACACCATTTGCATCCAAACCATTTGTTGGCTCATCAAGAACCAAAACTTTTGGGTGGTGAAGTAATGCTTGGGCTAGAGCAATGCGTTGTCTCATTCCATAAGAGTAAGTTTTCACTTTATCATGAATTCTTTCTGTCATTCCAACAGCACTAACAATGCTGTCAATATACTTGTGGTCAGCTTTTCCATAAAGATTTGCATAATACACCAAATTTTGATAACCAGTCATATAAGAATATGTTTGGCAATTTTCAATCATGGCACCAAGATTTACAATGGCTTTTTCAAAATGTTTTTGCACTGACGTTCCACATATAAAAACTTCACCTTCTGTTGGTTTGGTCATTCCACAGATAATACGAATAAGAGTTGTTTTACCAGCTCCATTTGGCCCTAAAAATCCAAAAATTTCTCCAGCTTTTATGTTAAAATTAATTTGATTTAATGATTTTCGATTTTTGTATATTTTAGTAACATTTCTAATATCAAGAACAATTGAATCAGAATTTTTCATAAAATCTCCTATTTACTATACATTTTATTATACAATACTTTTAAAATAAAGTAAATAAAAATCAATAAAAAATAAAAAAAATTTAAATTTTACATAAAAAAATTGACAAATTTTTGTTTTTAGAGCATAATATAGTTAGTTTTGAAGGGAAAAATATGGGAAAGAATCAACAAATTACAAATATCATAGTTTTAATTTTATCGACAATTTTTTGTGTTGTGGATATCTTTTTTTATGTGTTCTTGTTTGATGTGGCAACATGGCTTTATGTTTGTTTACTTGTTTTAAACAGTCTTTTAATTGTGTTGTGTTTTGTGTTTTTCTTTTTACACAAAATTTCACTGTTACGAACATTGTTTGTGATTTCTACATGTGTGTTTGTGTTTTCACTTGGTTATCAAATTTTTGTTTGGCTTGGCTACAAAGATGTTTTTTCAAGTGTTGATTCCCTAAAGCAATTTATTCAATCAACAGGGGTATGGGGAATTGCTGTATTTTTTCTTATTCAATTTTTGCAAGTTGTTATTTTGCCAATTCCAGGGGCAATCACTACAATTGCTGGAGCAATAATATTTGGGCCAACAACAGCCATGTTTGTTAGCTTAGGTGCCGTTTTGCTGGGTTCATTTGTTGCTTTTTTTATTGGAAGATATCTTGGAGAAAAAGTTGTTATTTGGATAGTTGGCAAAGAAACTTGTGAAAAATATTCTAAAATGCTTTATGAAAAAGGAAAGTATTAGTTCTTTTTAATGATGCTTTTCCCATTTTTCCCTGATGACATACTCTGTATGATTGCAGGAATGACAACTATGAGATTACGGTTTTTTACAGTTACCATGCTTATTACAAGACCTTTGGGAATAATTCCAACTTGTTATTTAGGCAGTGGAACATTAATTCCTTACAGTGGGTGGGGACTAATTGTTTGGGGAATTTTAATTTCTTTAATGGTTGTTTTAATCGTGCTTAGTTGGAAATATCAAGATAGAATTGAACAGTTTACTTCAAAAATATCAGAAAAAATGTCCAAAAAAGAAAAAATCAAACAACAATCAACAGAGAGTAAAACAATAAAACAAAATGATTTAATTGATAATGATAAAAAAGATATTCAAGAAAATTGAATATCTTTTTTATTCTGTTATATATTTTTCCTTTTTAGAAAGCAATTTTAAAATAATCCATTTGATAATTATATTTAAAAAATAAACACTTGGAATAAGCCATTTGAAAAGAGCATCTGTTGCAAAAATATTTGTATAGCCTGTAATTAAAACAATTGAAACAGCAAAAACCGTAAGTAAACAAAACACTATAATTCTTACAATTAATTTTTTAGTCCATTTAACTTCTTGTTGAATTTTTTGTTTTTTGTTTGTTACAAAACCATAAAAGGCAGTAAAAAACAAACTTAAAGATAGTGCTAAAATAACACTTATTATAATGATATACACTAAACTAAACTCTTTTAGCGCAAGCAGAGCTAGTGCAAAAACAGATAGTTCTAAAAAGCTAATAATTAACAACACAATTTGAGCATAAAAGTTCATTTGGTTGATAAACAAATATTTTTGAACTTTTTTTGGTTTTATTTCTTGTTTTTCTTCAAAAAAGTCAAGCTTTTTGTTTTCTGAACTATTTTCCATAAAAGCTTTTATTTCTTCAGCTTCAAGTTCTTTTTGTATTTTTTTCTGATTTTTTCGTTTGGATAGGGTAGAGATGGTGGAAACTTGTTCTACGTTATTTTTAATTTTGTTTTCTTTCAAAAAATCAACAATATTATCTGCATTTTCATTGTTATTTTCAGTTTTTTCAACTTTTTCGTTTTCATCATCAACATCTAATAATGTAAAATTTTTTTCGTCATCATCTTCATCATAATTATCAGGAAAATTTGTTTCGTCTTGTGTGCTTTTTTCTTCACTTGAAACTGAACCTAAAATTTCTAGGCCCAAAGGCGTGATGAAATAATAATGTATTTTAACACCATCTTCATTAGATTGCCAAAAAGATAATATATATTTTTCTTTTTCAAGTTCTCTAAGAGTTGAATACAAAATTGGTTGATTAAGAGTGATATCACCATTTTTAGCAGTAAGCTGCTCAAAAATTTCATTGCTAGAGTAGTCACCTTTGGTTAACACTTGTAAAATTTCTCTTGATACATTATCTAGTTCCATAAAAATCTCCCTTTTTAAAAAAGTATAGAATAAAACCAACAATAAGTCAACTAAAAACAATTTATTTATTTAAAAATTTGTCAAAATAATAAAAAAAACAACATCAAAAACATTTGGTAAAACACAAAAAAAGTGATATACTTAAGTCAAAAGGAAAAAAACATGACAATAGACAAACTTATTAGATCAAAAAGAAAATCAATTTCCATACAAATTTCAAGTTTTGGGGAAGTGGTTGTTCGCGCGCCCAACAACTGTTCATATGAAAAAATTGAAAAGGTTGTAACACAAAAATCACAATGGATTGAACTTCATAAACAAAAAATTTTACAAAACAAACTTTTAAATTCAGATATTGTGTCATATAAAAAAATATTGTACTTAGGATACACCAAAAAAATTGTGTTTGCTGATAACATAAAAAAAAATGCACTAACCAGCTACTGTTTTTTTCTTCTATTTCAATA
>CAMVKM010000026.1 GCA_947168085.1 uncultured Clostridia bacterium
TTTTGCAACAACGGTAACAAAACTTCCAAAAAAGCTTTTTTCATCTATGGTTGTTCCTGCACCATCATGCGCACTTTCATGAGAACGGCTTGGTGTGTCTTTGCAATCAATGTAAAGTCCATCACGGCTAACCGCTCCTGATGCACCATTTCCTCCAAGGTCTTCCAAGTACCATTCAATTTGGTTTGCCTTAATCGTGGTTTCTTCTGGGTCAATTTTTACAGAAAGTGTGCGCTTTGTTTCATCTTTTCGGTAAACAAATGCAGAACCATCATCTTTGCTGTAGTAAAGTGTTAAACTTTCGTTTTGCAAAAAGTCATCGCCAATTCCAAATTTTGAAATCGCAACATAAACTGTTACTTCAAAAAACACTTGTTTGTTTTCAACAATGTATTTTTTCTCGTCGCCATCAAAGTAAACATATTCAAATGTGGCACAAATCATTTCTGTTCCACTTGCTGTTGCAACCATGAACACAGTGCGGTCACTTAAGTAGGTTGCAAATGAAACAAGTTCTGGCAAATCTTCGGTTGGTTGCCATTCGTTTGTGTCAGAGTTAAGTTCAGCCTTAAAAAACTTAACACCACTAAGCCCTGCGTTTGAAGGATAAACATTGATGTCAAAGTAAGCATTTTCGTTTTCTTCAATCTTCATCCACTCAAGGCTATAGCCTTGCGCTTCTTTATCTTTGTTTCCATGCAAAACATTTGCACTTGTTTCGTTGTTAACAGTAAGAGAAACACGTTCAAGCACCATTCTAACCGAAACTTTAAATTGAAATCTAACGCCATTAATTGATGTTATGGTGATAATGGCGCTGCCTTCACCTTCATCTTCAACACCTTGTGGAACCAAACTAAACACAACTTCGTGTTCTTCAAAACCTGGTCTTACTTCTGTTGCTGATACAACAAAGTTTTTGTTTGAAGAAACTGTTAGGTAACTTGCAAGTTCTTCTGGTGTGATGAGTGCTGTGCCTTCATATGGAGTTACATGCAAAGCAATTGTTTTTGGTGTTTTAATCATTTCACCATCTTCATTTGTAATTGTTAATGGAACTGCACCAAAAGAATCCAAAATGCTTTCATCAGCAAGACTTATGCTTGTAATTCCTGAACTTAGTTTTAAGATAACTTCACGTTCAACAGTGTCACGTGTTGTGTTTTTTGCTTTCACAATCAAAGGCAAAAGTCCAAGATTGTCTCCCGCAAACGAAAAAACAAGTTTTGTGCCACTTTCAAAAACAAGCTCTTGCCAATGTTCATCAGCGGTAAGAAGTCCATAGTTTTCGTGTCCATCAAAAATGTTAACTTGCTCAGCAAGAGCAACAGTGTTTGTGTACTTTCCAACTTTTGATTCATCAAATGAAATTGAAAATTGTCCAAAACCTTGTGAAAAATCCAAAAGCTCAACAAAAAAGTCAGCACCACTGCTTCCGTCAACATACTCATTAAACACAATTAGGTTGTATGGCTTTTTGTCATAAACTGGAGTTATGCCCGGAGTGATTAATCTGCTTTGAACAAGTTCATTAAAGTTTTCCACTGTAATCAGTGTGTAGGAGTAACCATAAATGTTGCCTTCACGATAGTAGTGGCCAACATAAGCACTGCTTCCACTGCCTGTTGGCGTTGACTCGGTGTATTCTTGTGCTGTTTGGTTAAGCCAAATTTCTTTTGCAAACTTAAGAACGCTAACGTTCAAAACTTTTGTAACAACCGGAGAGTTTACAATTCCTGTGTAGCAAATCTTCACACTCACTTTTGAAAGTGGTGTGTCCAAAAGTCCAACAAGCTCAAATTGATTTCGGTTTTCTTGTTCTCGTAGTTCAAGTTTTGTTTTGTCAAAATCAATTTCATAAGAAAGTTTTGTGATGTCAAAATCGCTGTCAATTTCAACCACTGCTTTGTTGTCTTCTTCGGTGTGGTTGTTAATAAGAGTGAGTTTTGAAATTCCACGAATAAAAATTTGTGTTGTTCCAAGATCAATTGGCAAAACTTCTTTGTTTTGATCTGTAACCAAAGCAAAAACAGTGCCTTGTTGAATGTAGTAGCCAACATATTCGTCTAATGTTTGTGGCAAAAAGTCTTGCAATTCATAGCCAAAAAGATCATCAACGTTCAAAAGGTTAAATCCGCTTGCTTCAAGATTTGGCAAAACAGCAAGGCGAAAAGTCTTTTTAAATGTTTCGTTTTGTGCATCATTTTTTTGATACGTTGAAATTTCAATCATTCCATCATGTTCATCTTCTGGAAGATAAGTGTAGTCGTCGCCGTTTTCATAAACATTTTCACCAATTTGATAAACAATTTCTGGCATCAAAGCACCACTTGGCCCAAACTTAAAGAAAGTGTCGGTTGAAATGCGAAAAGGAACATTTTTGATGATTGCATAGTTTGAAACAAAATCATAACTTGGGTTTGTTTGGTCAGTTTCAATTCCGCTGGCATAAGACATTGAAGTTGCCGCTTGATCAACTTTTACATAAACCCTTAAAGTTTTTGATTGGTCTTCTTTTGCCGAAAGTGTTACAAAAGCACTTTTTGCACTTGATGTTGGAGCGGCTGCCGTAAGTTTGATTTTTGTTCTTTCGGTGTTTTTGTCAAAAGTTGCTGTTGCCGAAAAAGCGTTTCCACTTGGGGTTGCCAAAACACTGCGGTTAACCGACTTGTCTCCTCCTGTTACTTTCACATAAAAAGTTGCAAACGCTTTTTCTGTCAAATTTCCGTTTGCATCTCTTTCATAAATCAAAGAAATGTTGTAATCTCCTTGTTCATCCAAAATTACAACTTCATTTTCTTCAATTTCAATTTTCATGCCACGCCTTGGATCACCACATGCAGAAAATGCAAGGGTTACAAACAACCCAAGACAAAGCACAAACATAACAATTTGCCAAATCTTTGATTTTGTCATCATATGTCTCCTATCTTTTTAGTTTGCAAAACTTTTCAAGTTTTATGTTTGTTTTAGGCAAGTTTGCATAAAAAAACTAAAACCTGAAGGTTTTATGAATTCATTATACAAGAAATTTGGAACAAAGTCAAATAAAATTAACATAATTATATAATTTTATTATATAATATCAAAAATTTGTGGGTTAAACTCACTTTTTTGCAAAACACAACAAAAATTTCACAAATATCTTGGTTATTTTCTGTTTTTTGTTGACTTTTTTTGCTTAATTTGATATAATTGTTGCCGATATCATCTTTTAAGGAGAAAAAAATGAAAGAACAACTAACAATGGACAAACTTTCAAATCACTGCAAGCGCACTGGTTTTGTGTTTCAAGGCAGTGAAATTTATGGTGGAATGGGAAACACGTGGGATTATGGTCCACTTGGAATCGAACTTAAACGCAACATAAAAAAATACTGGTGGCAAAAAACAGTGCAAGAAAGCGAAAACAGCTTTGGTGTGGACAGTTCAATTCTTATGAATCCAACAGTTTGGAAAGCCAGCGGACATGTGGACAGTTTTTCAGACCCACTTATGGATTGCAAAGAATGTAAAACAAGACATCGTGCAGACAAACTTATTGAAGAATATGCACACAAAAAAGGAATTGAAGTTAATGCTGATGCAATGAGCAAAGAAGAACTTTATGCATATATTATTGAACATGGCATCAAATGTCCAAACTGTGGAAAACAAAACTTTACTGACATTAGAAACTTTAACTTGATGTTTGAAACTTCACGAGGGGTTAATGAAGAAAAACAAAACAAAATTTATCTTCGTCCAGAAACAGCGCAGGGTGAATATGTGAACTTTTTAAATGTTCAACGAACAACAAGAGCAAAACTTCCTTTTGGAATTGCAAACATTGGAAAAGCTTTTAGAAACGAAATTACACCAGGAAACTTTACTTTTAGAACGCTTGAATTTGAACAAATGGAACACCAACTTTTTTGCCGTGACAGTGAGGCTATGGGCTTTTACGAATTTTACAAACAATTTGCAATGGATTTCTTTACATTTCTTGGCATTAAACGTGAAAATTTAAGATTTAAAGACCACGACAAACTTGCTCACTACGCAAAGTGTGCTTGTGATGTTCAATACAAATTTCCTTGGGGATTTGATGAAATCAGTGGAACTCACCACCGCGGAACTTGGGATTTAAGCCGTCATCAAGAATTTAGTGGCAAGCAAATGACCTACACTGACCCTTTTACAAACGAAACATTTATTCCAACCGTTGTTGAACACACAATTGGATGCGACCGTTTTGCTTTGTGCGCTCTTTGTGATGCTTATGACGAAGAAGAACTTGAAAACGGCGAAACACGCATTGTTATGCACTTTTCTCCAAAACTTGCGCCATACAAAGTGGCAATTCTTCCTCTTCAAAAGCAGCAAAGTGAAAAAGCAAAAGAAGTAAAAAAGATGCTTGCAAAAAACTTTATGGTAACTTTTGATGAAAGCGGATCAATTGGAAAACGTTATCGCCGTCAAGACGAAATTGGAACGCCTTTTTGCGTTACAATTGACTTTGACACTCTTGAAGATGACACAGTAACAATTCGTGACCGAGACACCATGAAACAAGACCGCATAAAAATTAGCGAAATTAAAAATTATTTGGATGAAAAACTTGATTTGTAACACAAAAAAGTGGAAAAGTGGAAAAACTCTTCCGCTTTTTGTTTTTAAGCAAAACCCCACTTTGCATCTTGACTTTTTTTAGCAAATATGCTATAATTTTATAGATCAAACTTAAGGAGTTATTATGAGTTTTGAAGCAATAAAAAAACATTTTCAAAGAAAATATGAACAAGACGAACAAAAAAAGCCAGATTTTTATGTTGTAAAAGAAATTGGAGATTCTGTTTACCATATTGTTGAAGACAAAATTTTGGAAACCATGCTCATCAGCAATCAATCTTTTAATGAACTTGGGGGTGCGGGTTTTGTTTGCAGCGTTGAAAATCATCAAGGAAAAGACCACCAAACTTACGAAACACACAAATTGACACAAACAGGACAAAGTTTTTACAAAAAAATTCTAAAAAATCACAACATTAAAGATGGCTCAAAATATGTTGATGCATTTTTTGAACAAAGACTAAACAAAAATCCACTTCATTTAAAAAAAGAAAAGCAACAACTTAAAGATTTTGAAAATAAAAAAGGAATTCAATATGTCTTTTTTTATCAAAAACGTGAATTCAGTCAAGGCATTGAATTAAAATAAAAACAACAAAAAAATTAATTTTTACACAAAAAAGCAACAAAAAAGACGAGTTTTCCTCGTCTTTTTTTACATTGACTAATTTTGTTCTTCTTTTAAAGCATCTTTAATGCTTAGGCTGATTCTGTTTTTAGTTAGGTCAACGCCAATAACTTTAACTTTAACTCTGTCACCAACCTTAAGTTCTTCAGATGGGTGTTTAATGTATCTTTCACAAACTTGAGAAATGTGAACAAGTCCGTCTTGGTGAACACCAATGTCCACAAAAGCACCAAAGTCAATAACGTTTCTAACAACGCCATTAAGTATCATGCCTTCTTTAAGGTCTTCAATAGACAAAAGGTCTCCCCTAAGTTCAACTGGTGGCAAACTGTCACGAATGTCACGGCCTGGTTTTTTAAGTTCTTCAATTATATCTAAAAGTGTTGGAACACCAACCCCACAAATGTCTGCAACTTTTTGTTCGCCTTCTTTTTGAACGGCAATTTCAAGTTTTTGCATTGTTTCTTCATTAATTGCTTTTTCATCTAATCCAAAATGCTCAAAAAGTTTTTTGGCTGCACCATAACTTTCTGGGTGAACAGCAGTGTTATCTAAAACATTTTTTGAGTTTGGAATGCGTAAAAAGCCCGCACATTGTTCAAATGCTTTTGCTCCCAATTTTGGAACTTCTTGAAGCTCTAACCTTGATTTAAAATCACCATTTTTTGCTCTGTAATCTGCAATTGATTTAGCTGTTCCCATGTTAAGTCCACTAACTTGAGCAAGAAGCGGAACGCTTGCTGTGTTAAGGTCAACACCAACGCTGTTAACACACTTTTCAACAACACCTTCCAAAACTTCGCCAAGACGTTTTTGTGGCATGTCGTGTTGATATTGTCCAACACCAATTGATTTTGGGTCAATCTTAATAAGTTCAGCAAGTGGGTCTTGAAGACGCCTTGCAATGCTGATTGCACTACGCGTAGTTACGTCATATTGTGGAAACTCTTCCGCACCCAATTTTGATGCAGAGTAAACACTGGCTCCTGCCTCATTAACCATTGCATATTGCACTGGAATATCAACTTTTTTAATAAGTTCACAAACAAAAATTTCAGCTTCTTTGCTTGCTGTTCCATTTCCTATTGCAATAGCATTAACTTTGTGTTTGTAAATAAGGTTTGAAAGTTCTTTGATTGATTCTTCTGTTTTGCTTTGTGGTGGTGTTGGGAAAACAACAGACTTGTCCAAAACATTTCCATTAGCATCAATTACTGCAATTTTGCAACCTGTTCGATAGGCTGGGTCAACAGCCATAATCACTTTGCCTTTTAGTGGTGGTTGCAAAAGTAGTGGCTCTAGGTTGTTTTCAAACATTTTAATTGCTTGTTCATTTGCTGTGTCTGTAAGGCTTGCACGCATTTCAGTTTCAAGAGAAGGAGCCAAAAGTCTTGCAAAACCATCTAAAACTGCTTCAACAACAAAATCTTGAACTGTCATTTCAGTTTTTGCTGTTTTTTCATTAACTCTTGTAAGATTAATTCCTTTAACAATTTGAATTGATGCAGAGTGCTCTTCCTTCTTGCCTTTTTTGTCTTGGTTTTCTTCAGTTTTTTCTTCTTGCTCTTTAACTTCTTCGGCTTTCAAGTCTTTTGCATCAATTTTTAAAGTTACACTGCCTTTAACAAACTCCTTTAAAAGAATTTGTTCACTTGCAATGATGTCTTCTGGCTTCATTACAAAGTCAACTTTAAGTGCGCCTTCTTTTTCTCCACGGTTAACCGCCAAAACTCGGTGAGATGGAATTGTTTTAAGTGCTTCAACAAAACCACTGTAGGTTTCATAAACCTTCTTTTCATCTTTGTCTTGTTTCCATTCACTTGTAAGTTTTGCGTGGTTAAACCAAAACTCTCTTAGTGCCTTTCTGCCTTCTGGGTCATCAGCAACAATTTCCGCAATAATGTCGCTTGCTCCTTGAAGTGCTTGCTCGGTTGTTTCAATACCTTTTTCGGCGTTAATATATTTTTCTGCTTCTGCTTGCATGTTAAGGTCTTTTGCTTGAATTAAAATTGTGTCTGCAAGTGGTTTAAGACCAGCAGCAATAGCAACTGATGCTCTTGTTTTTCGTTTTGGCCTAAAAGGACGATAAATGTCTTCAACTTCAGTAACTGTTGTTGCATCTGAAATTTGCTTTTCAAGTTCTGGAGTTAAATTTCCTTGTTCGGTTAAAAGTTTTACAACTTCTTCTTTTCTCTTTTCAAGATTTCTAAGTTGATTTAAACTGTCTGAAAATTCACGAATTGTTTGGTCGTCCAAACTTCCGTGCATTTCCTTTCGGTATCTTGCAATAAACGGAATTGTGCAACCCTCGTCAAGAAGAGACACAATGTTTTTTGCATAAGTTTCTTTGATGTCAAATTTTTGTGACAAAAAATTGATAATGTCCATAGTTTTTTCCTTTTTTGCGTGATTTTGGGCAATAATTTTCTTGGGCAATTTTGTTGTTTAAAAACACCTAATTTTTTTGTTGCTCATTTTTTTATTTTGCCACAAACAACAAAAAAAGTCAAGCAAACAAAACAAACATAACAAAATGAAAAAAACAATTTTTGTCAAAATTTTTTTTAAAACTAACCAAAAAAAAGTTGCCAAAAGTTTTTGTTTTTGTTATAATAAAAGCACAACTATTTGAAAAATAGCAAAAAACAACAAGAAAAATTAATTTTTTAAGTGTTTTTTGTGCAAGATTTTTGCAAACACAAAAAGGAGAACAAACTATGAACATTAAAATAACTGCAGACAGCACTTGCGACTTAACAGACGAAATTAAACAAAAATACAATTTTACAATTTCACCAGTGTCTGTTATCTACAAAGACAAGGAGTACTTGGACGAAAAAGACATTAACACCGACCTTTTGTTTGAGTGGACAGCAAAAGACAAAGAACTTCCACGAACAGCAGCAACAAACCCAAGTGAATACAAAGAGTTTTTTGAAAACATTTTTAAAACAGAAAAACCAGATGCAATAATTCACTTCACACTTTCATCAAAAATCAGCAGCATGAACCAAAACGCAAGAATTGCCAGCCAAAGTTTTGATGAAGGAAAAGTTATTGTAATAGACAGTTTAACACTTTCTTCTGCAATTGGGCTTCAAATGATTTATGCCTATGAACTTGCTCAAAAAGGGCTAAACGCAAAACAAATTGAAGCAAAAGTTTTAGAGCGCCGAGCATCAGCAAAAGCATCTTTTGTTTTGGACACTCTTAAGTACATGCACCGTGGAGGAAGATGTTCAACACTTGCTCTTCTTGGCGCAAACCTTTTAAAGATAAAACCAATAATTGAAGTTTTTGAAGACGGAAGCATGGGTGTTGCTGGAAAACCACGCGGAAAATACAAAGAAGTTGTAATGAAATATCTTGAACACATACTCACAAAATTTAACACCCCAGACAAAACTCGCTGCTTTATCACTTACTCAAGTTTGGACAGTGATATTGAAAAAGAAATTTTAGACATGGTTAAAGAAAAAATAAAACCAATTTTTAAAGAAATTTTAATCACCAGAGCTGGAACAACCGTTTCAACACACTGCGGACCAAACACTCTTGGAATTTTGTTTTACACTGATGGACAAAACTAAAAAAATGACCTAAGATTAGGTCATTTTTTTTAAAATAAAAAAGAGCTGGCTGTATGTTTTTTGTTTGTTTTTTATTTATTTTATATCATAAAAAAGGTAGGGTTTTTTATCATAAAAGGAGTGCCAACTCTTTGGTTTAGAGTTTAACACACAAAAACAATAGTGTTAAGCAAATTTACCCACTTTTTGCAACATTTTAAAAAAAATTTTCTGTTCTACATTAAAAGCGCCAAAAGGTCGTCATAATCATCATAAGGCTCAGTTATTAAAAACTCATCAAACTTTAGTGTTTCACCAGCTCTGCAAAAACCTTTTTCGTCAAAAAAAATTGCAAACACTTTGTCTTTGTCCACCAAAAAAAGTTCACCCTGATCACCCTTTTTTACCCCATTTTTTTCGTAAGCACAAGTCAAAACCTTTATTTTGTCTTTTTCTTTTGGTGGTTGATTTTTCCCTAAAACACTGTGATTAAATGTTTTGCTTTCAGATTTTTTTGTTTCATTAAAATTGCTGCAAAGTTTTTTCATTTTTGCCTCCTTTTTTAAACAAAGAAAGCACCGCGCTGTGAAAAAAAACAAACGCCATGCTTTCTTCTTTAATTTAATTGTATCACCAAATTTTGAAAAATCAAGATGTTGATGTCATATTTTTTAAAAAAAATATGAAAATTTTTTTATTTTTTCTTTGCTTTTAAGGAGGATTAGTGTTATAATAGTAACAATGGGCGTAATGCCTTTTGGAGAGAATTATGGAACTTATGATAAAAAAGTGCACAAAATGTGGTGCAACTGTTGAAGTTTTAAATGATTGCAATTGCAAAGATTGTGGCATTAATTGTTGTGGCCAGCCAATGATTTTGATGAAACCAAACAGCACAGATGCAAGTTTTGAAAAACATGTGCCACAATATGAAATTGATGGACAAATGATGAAAGTGTTTGTAAATCATGTTATGGAAGATGATCACTTTATTGAGTGGATTGGAGTTTTGTTGGATAACAAACTTACAAAAGTTTTCTTTAAGCCTGGTGACAAACCAGAAGCAATTTTTCACTATCAAAAAAATGCAGAGATTTTTTCATACTGCAACAAACACGGACTTTGGAAAAATGAAGTTAATTAATTTTGGGAGAACTTATGCAAAACTTACTTGAAATAAAAAACCTTTTTGCTCGTGCCGATGGCAAACAAATTTTAAAAGGACTAAATCTTGAAATAAAGCCTGGCCAAACTCATGTTATTATGGGGCCAAATGGCGCAGGAAAAACCACGCTTTCTAATGTGATTTTAAACAATCCACATTTTGAAAAAACAAGTGGAAAAATTTTTTTTGAACAACAAGACATAACTTCTCTTTCAACAACCGAAATTGCAAAGCGTGGAATTTTTATGTCTTTTCAAAACCCTCAAGAAATTGAAGGACTTTCTGTTTTTAACTTTATTAAAACAGCAAAGTCGAAAACAACCAATGAAAAAGTTGATGTGTTTGACCTTCAGGAAGAGCTTTTGGCGACATCAAAAAAATTAAACTTTAATGACAGCATGCTTTCTCGTGACCTTAATGTTAATTTTTCGGGCGGAGAAAAAAAGAAAAACGAAATGCTTCAAATGCTTTCATTAAATCCAAAACTTGCAATTCTTGACGAAACAGACAGTGGGCTTGATGTTGACGCAACAAAAATTGTGTCAAAAGCAGTTTCACTTTTTAAAAACAAACAAAATGCAGTGCTTATCATCACCCACTCGGCAAGAATTTTGCAAAACTTAAATGTGGACAAAGTGCATGTTTTAATTGACGGAAAAATTGTGAAATCGGGTGGCATGGAAATTGTTGATGAAATTGAAAAAAATGGTTACAAAAACTTTTTAGAAAACTAAAGGAGAAAAATTTTGGAAATTAATTTGGATAATCAAAAAAACAGAATTTTGCAAGAACAAAATCTTGACCTTGATTTTTGGGACAAGATTTTTTGGCAAAACTCTCATATCCAAATTAACAACAAAAAAAACACAAAAATTGAAATTGAAAAAACAATTTCAAATCAGCTAAATGATTTTTTGAAAATTTTGGATAATCCAACTTTTTTTGAAATTAAACCACAAAACAACGCAGAACTTGAAAGGTTGTTTAACACACAAACAGCAAAACTTTTGGCTGAAGGAAAACTTCAGGAAGCAAAGGAAAGAGAAAAAAACAAACCACAAGAACTAAAAAAATTGGCTGAAAGTTTTTCCGCAAAACAATTTGATGAGTTTTTTAACTTGGCATCTTTGCTAAAAAAATCAAACTATCCAAATTCGTTTAAAGCTTTGATTTTAAACGAAGCAATTTCAAACATCTACAAACAAGACGGCAACAATCTTTTGGTTTCAAAACGAAAAATTGGCACAAGCATTGCCGCTTTGCCAAACTTTTCAGAAAGCGTTTTAAAATTTGTTTTTGAAAATGCACAAAATGAAACCTCTTTTAAAAATCTTTACAAAAAAGCGCAGAACTCTTTTAGACAAGAAGTTTTAGAAAATGTGGCAACCGTAAATTTTGATGGCATTAACACTTTTAACAAAGGTAAATGGAAAATTTTTCCAAGCAAAGAAAAGGATGAAGCAAATTTTTTTAAAAATGTTCAAGAACTCACAAACCTTGTGGACAAAACACCTTGGTGCACCAGAACACTTGCTTCAACACACCTTGAAAATGGCGATTTTTATGTTTTTTTGGACAACGAATCAAAACCACGCATCGCAATTTTAATGGAAGGCAACGCTATTTCTGAAATTCGTGGGCTTGGAAACAAATTTTATGAAGACCAAGAAATTGAAGATGATTTCCGCGATGTGGTTTTAAACTTTTTGCAAAACAACACTGATTTTGAAATGGGAAAAAACTGGCTTGAAAAAGAAGAATGGAACAAAAGGCTTGTAACCTACAAAGCTCAAATTGAAAACAACACCTTTGAAGAAAAAAATTTGGAAAACCTTTTAAAAGATTTGTGCCATCACGATTTTCAGCGACACAATCCAACAAACTCAAATGTTGAAGCACTAAAAGAACAAATGCCAAAACTAAAAACAATGCTTGCAAAACATTTTAATTGCAAAGAAGATGAAATTTGTTGTGGAAATTTTCAGTTTAAAGGCGACAAATGCCCAGTTGTTGTTTTGGGCAACTTAAACTTTTTGGGAAACGAATCAAACCAAAACACACAAAAACTTAAATTTGTTTTGGGCGATTTGTTTAACACAAACAATTTAAAATCTTTGGATAATTTGGAATTTGTTGGTGGTGATGCAAACTTTGGACGTTCAAAAATTGAAAGTTTGCCAAAACTTGAATTTGCTGGCATTTTAAATTTGTTTAAAACCAAAATTAAAATTTTACCAAAACTTAAAACAGTTTCCCATAACCTTAGTTGTGGTGAATGCGAAATTGAAGAAATTCCAAACCTTGAATATGTTGGAGACAGTGCATCTTTTGATGGCAGCAACATAAAAAACCTTAAAAAACTAAAATTGGTTGACTACTCATTAAACCTTGTAAATTGCAAAGATGTTGATTTAAGCAGTATGGAATTTGTTGGACACAATGCTTATTTTGACGGATTAAAAACAAACGAAATTCCAAACCTTAGAATTGTTGAAGGAACTTTAAGTTGTGAAAAAGCAGCAATTAAAAGCATGCCAAAACTAAAAATTGTTGGTAAAAATGCAGTGTTTTGTGAAAGCCAAATTGAAAATTTAAACAATCTTGAATATGTTGGAGATTGTGCAGACTTTCAAAAAACTTGCATAAAAATTTTACCCAAACTAAAAATCATTAAAGGAAGTGCTTTGTTTTGCTTTTCAAAAATTAAAAAACTTGCAAAACTTGAAAAAATCTGCGGAAAAATAGCAAACTTTGAAAACAGCGATATTGAAGATTTAAGCAGCTTAAAATTTGTTGCTGAAAACAACCTAAACCTAAACAACACAAAACTAAAATACAACAAAGCATTACAAAAATTTATGACAAACATGAACTATCAAACTTTTAAAATATAAAAACAAAAAAGGAAAAAGAAAATGGCAAACAAAAAACCAAACATTAAAGACATTAACACAAACATCTATG
Organism: uncultured Clostridia bacterium; assembly: GCA_947168085.1. Classification (GTDB taxonomy): domain Bacteria; phylum Bacillota; class Clostridia; order Christensenellales; family UBA1242; genus UBA7584. Next base: position 12,938 of record CAMVKM010000026.1, read on the forward strand.
ACATTAAAGACATGGATTCTTTTTCCTATAAAATGAAAAAGGGTTTAGACGAAAAAATTGTTAAAGAAATTTCAAAACAAAAAAATGAGCCGTCATGGATGCTAGACATTAGACTTAAAGCCCTTAAAACTTATGAAAAGCTTCCACTGCCAACTTGGGGGCCAGATTTAAGTGAACTTGATATGCAAAACATTTCAACTTATGTTAAACCCAAAACCGACATGAAAGCAACTTGGGATGATGTGCCGGACACAATTAAAAACACATTTGACCGTCTTGGAATTCCAAAAGCCGAACGAGAGTATTTGGCTGGAGTTGGAGCACAATATGACAGCGAAGTTGTTTACCATTCAATTAAAAAAGAATTGATTGAACAGGGTGTGATTTACACCGACATTGACACAGCCATAAAAGAGTATCCTGATTTGGTGCAAGAATATTTTTCAAAATGCGTTCCAATTTTTGACCACAAATTTATTGCTCTTCACTACGCCGTTTTTAGTGGTGGAAGTTTTGTTTACGTTCCAAAAGGCAAACACCTTGAAATGCCACTTCAGTCTTACTTTAGACTAAACTCACCCGAAAGTGGACAATTTGAACACACGCTTATTATTGTTGATGAAGGTGCAAGTTTGCACTTTATTGAAGGCTGCTCTGCCCCAAAATACAGCAAAGTTAATCTTCATGCTGGATGCGTTGAATTGTTTGTGAAAAAAGGTGGTTATCTTAGATACTCAACAATTGAAAACTGGTCTAAAAATATGCTTAACCTAAACACAAAAAAAGCAATTATTGAAGAAGACGGCGAAGTTACTTGGGTGTCTGGAAGTTTTGGAAGCAAAATTTCAATGCTTTACCCAATGAGCATTTTAAAGGGCGACAACTCAAAAACTGAATTTACTGGAATTAGTTTTGCTGGTGCTGGACAAAATTTGGACAACGGATTTAAAGCTGTTCACATTGGAAAAAACACAAAAAGTGTTGTAAACGCCAAGTCAATTTCAAAATCCGGTGGAATTTCAACTTTTAGGTCAAACATTAAAATTTTGGAAGGTGCTGAAAACGCAAAATGCAGTGTTGGTTGTGACGGCCTTATGCTAGACAGTTTGTCTAAAAGCGACACAATTCCAACAAGCGAAATCAAAAACTTTAGCGCCACATTTTCACACGAAGCAAAAGTTGGAAAAATTAGTGAACAAGCATTGTTTTATCTTATGAGCCGTGGACTTAGCGAAGATGATGCAAAAGAACTAATCATAAAAGGTTTTGCAGATCCAATTTCAAAAGAGCTTCCAATGGAATATGCCGTTGAAATGAACAGACTGATAAGTCTTGAAATGGAAGGGGGTGCAAAATGATAAAAGCAAACAAAAGTCCGGTACTCACATCAAACAATTTTGGTATTAATTTTGTTGAACTAAATCCCGAAGTTTTAAAAAAGCCGGCAGAAACCTTTAATGGTCTTTCCATAAAAAACAGCCAAATTGCACACATGGCAAAATGCCCACCTTTTACACTAACAAATCCAATTTCAAAAGGCATTGCCAGCATGAGAGCAAACCCTCGTTTTAAACTTGAAATTTTAAAATCAAGTTTGGCTCCAATATCAGTTACATTTAAACAAAAAGCTGATGAAACAATTTGTGATCAAATCCTTATCAAAACAAACCAAAATGTTCAAGCAAAAATTGTTTTTTCA
>CAMVKM010000027.1 GCA_947168085.1 uncultured Clostridia bacterium
GCTGTTCCATCATTTGTAATTTGTCCATTTGAAGACAAAATGATTTTACCAGCTGTTGCACTATCACCACCAGTAACTGTTAGTGGAGCCGAAAGTGTTCCACCCTGCGATATTTTTCCAGAAACTAACGCTTTTGTTTTTACAACAATTTCTGAAAGCGCCGTTTCACCAACATATTTTGCCATAATTCCCCCCTTTAAGCATCAAAAAGTGTGTCGACTTCGGCAGATGTAATTTCGGTCATTGAATTTTGTTTTCCTGACAAAGCTGTTGCCACACCACCGCTTGTAACTGGATTTGAACTGTTTGCAGTTGGAGTGCTGTCAAAAGTTAAACTGTCTTGTTTTGCTGCAAGTGCTGTGTAGATATGTCTGCTTTTAACCGGCAAATCACTATTAGACACAACACCTGTTTCAAAACGAAGGTTGACACTTTCAATTTTTCCGTCAGAACGAACAATTTCTTTGTCTCTAAATTTTAAAGTGTTTGCTGTTGCGTTTGTTCCTGTTCCAAGTTGAACTGCGCCATCTGCTGTTGCGTTTGCGTTGTAGCCACCAGCAAATCCAGTTGTTGCAGTTGCCCCACAACCAACAGCAGCACCAGTTGTTGCACTTGCGTTGTAACCACCAGCAAATCCGGTTGTTGCGCTTGTGCTTCCACCAACTGCGGCACCATTGCTTGAACAACTTGCACCATTGCCGGCAGAAAAACCACCATTGCCATTTGCAATGTTTATTGTGTTGCTGGTGATGTTTGAAACAGAATTGGTTGTTGCCTTGTATGACAACAAAGTGTCTGTTTCGGTTTTTGTGTAGTAACTTGCAAGTGCACTTGATATTGCTGAGTTAACAGCACTTGTTGTTGCATAACCACTTAAATCAACTGTTTGTGTTCCAAGTTTTTCCCAAGAATAAGTTGGATTTTGTTCTGTGCCACTGTTTGCGTAAACAAATTCATCATAAAGGTTGTTTGTTTCATTGCCACTTGTAACCAAGTAAATTGTTGAATTGCTTATGTTTGTTGTTGGAAGAGCTGACACAACCTTTATGTCAAACTTTGGAATCGCACTAACCAAACTGTCAACTTCGGTTTTTGTGTAAACTTGTGAAGTTGTGTAATAATTTTGAAGACTGGTTTTAATCTTTAAAATTAATTCTGTTAAAGCTTGTTCTCCTACAAATTTTGCCATAATTTTTTCTCCTTTTAATTGTCATAATAATCATCAACGTCGGTTTTTGCCATATCAACAAGCCCAACATCTTGATAAGTTAAATTAATGTCAGAGCTTAGAGGCTTGTTGTTGATTTTTGTTGTTTTTGTAACAAAATTTAAAAGTTGTGATTGAAGATTAAGAACTGATGTTCCAAGTTCTTGAACTGTTGTGTTTAATGAAGAAATGTTTTGCAAAGCATCACTTTGCGTGTTTGAAATTGTGCTTACTGTACTCGAAAGTTCATTTAATTGTGATTGAAGTGAATTTGGATCTGCCGTGTCAAGATTTTCAATAAGCTCTTGAACCAATGCTGTTTCTTCAATAAGCAAATCAAGTCTAGACTTAAAATCTGCAACCACAAGTTCAAGATCAAGCACAATTTTGTAGGCTTCTTTGCCATATTTGTCTGAAACTGTCATAGTTTTACTCCAAATTTATTTCAATTTGTGGATTTGAAATGTAAGCATCATTTTCTGTTGCATAAAACCCAACAGAAAACAAATTTCCTTTTAAATTTATTGGAACCCTAACAGCTTTTTGTGATCCTCTTACATCAAACACATAATTTTTGCCATCAACACAAACTCCAATTTGCGAAGCAAACTTGTTTTGAAGTGTAATGCTTTTTATGATTTTTGTTTTGTTTGGATAATCAAGATCAGTGTAGGGTGATTCCCAAACTTTTGTTGTTGGAGTTCCAAACACCGTTCCATCATTAGTTAGTTCACCCAATTTGTTTTTGTAATCTCCACCAAAACAAGCAATAAGTTTGCTGTTGTTTTGATACTGCAAAGCTGTCAGTGCTCTAATGTCAACGCCACGCAAAATAGAGTAAACACCAGTGTTTATGTCATACTCAATCAAAGCATTGTTCACAAAATTTGTTTCATCAAAATTAAATCTTCTGTCATCAAAATTCATTTTACAAGCAAGATAATATTTTCCATTTAAAAATGCAGCACATGCATTTTTGTTGTCAACACCCGCAAAAAGCTCTTCAAACCCAAGCGTTAGTTTGTTCATTTCAATTCCATCAAAAACATAAAGCCCATCTTGACAAAACATCAAAATTCTGTCTCCACAAAGTGTTGCTGTTTTTTCATAAATTTGTGAATTTGAAAGTGACAAATTTTTTACAACAAAATTGCTTTGATCTCCTGTTCCTGTAAGTCTTGTAATTCCAAAATCACGAATTATGTAAAGATTGTTGTTGTAACTGATAACCGCATTAAGAGGTCCACGTTCATCGCAAATTTCAATGTAGCCACCAGAAAAATCTTCGGCATTCCACAAACTTGGGTCAGATTCAGCACTAAACCAAAGTTGTGATTTGTCCCCACCAACAGTTGCAAACAATCTGTCGGCATGAAAAGCCAAAGACTTTATTTCTGGTGCATCTGGATAACTTTGAATATCAATAATGCTATCCCAAATTTGTAAATTGTCTGTTGAATTTGATGGACAAAAAACAAATTTGTCAACACCATCAATCCTAAGCATCATTCCAACAGGAACATCTGTAAAATCAAAGTTGTTTATGCTGTGAAAATTGTTTGCCGAAGTTACAACCCTTCCGGCATAAATCTCATTTTCATTGTTTGCCCCACTTTGCTTGCTAAAAAACAAAACAAGTGGACTAAATGTTTGCGTTGCTTGAACATAACGCTTGTAAACCCAAACTTTTTGAATTTCTGTAACACTTGCTGGAACTAGCATTGTTTTTGTGCCGCTTCCATATTCAATTGTCAAATCTTTAAACCCCAAACCGGTTTTAAGTGATCCAGTTGTAAATTTAAAATTATATGAATTTTTTGCAATATTAAGTGGAAGCAGATTTGTGTCAATTTGAGTGTTTATGCCGCCAGAAAAATTTGTTAATTTAACTTTTAATGTTGTTTGATCATTTGCTGGCAAAATGTCACTGTAAAACATCAAATCCACCCCCTTGAAGCAAGATTTGGCATGTGCTTTGGTCTTTGTTCAACCAAAAGCAAGCGTTGAAAACTAACATCCCAAACATTTGCATCCTGAAACATTCCACGCTTTAAAAAGAATTTTGAAGTAACGCCTGTTGCCAAAATTCTTGCTGTTATTTTACCTTGAGGAAATTCAATTTCATCGCTTAAAGTTAAAACCACATCTGGAAGATAGGTGTAAACAACATCAAAAGTTCCGCTTTGACATTCAATGTAGTTTGGAAACACAACAAAAGGAACAGCAATTCCATTTTTGTCTTTTATGGAAACAACATCAATTAAAGTTTTTGAAAACTGCAAAAAATTTAGTTGATTATCAAAAACTTGTATTGTTTCTTTCATTTTTAATGGATGATAAACATAAACAACACTTTCAATTGTGTCATTAAGGCAGTCAATCAACTCAGCCACAAGTTCTTGTTGTTCATCTGTTGGCGTGCTTCCATTTTCTGTGAAAAGTGATGTTTTTAAAACATCTTCCCTGCTAATGTTTTTCAAAACTTTGTTAAGCACATCAGAAACTATCATAAAAATCTCCTTTTAAGCCCATTTTGTTGTATAGGCATCATTAAAATTTGTTGCATCATGTTTTTTTGCATAATCAAACATTTCTTTTTCTTTAAATTCCACAAGATTTTGAATTTCTTTTTTGTTTTGTGTGTCAAGCATAGCGTTTTGCTTGTCAATTTCTGCCACAATTTTATCAAAATTTTCTCTTCTTGTTTTTAAAATCAAATCAATTGTTCGTTTGTCCAAACATTTGTAAGGAACACGAACACAAAACGTTTGTTTTTGCTTTGTGCTGTGAACTTCAAAACAATTTTTTGTTGTATTAAAAACAACAAAATAGCTGCCATCAATTTCTTTTAATCGATTTGAAATGTCATGCACATCATTTGTAATTTTTATTAACATAAATGCTCCTTTTCCCTTGCGCAAAGTTTTGCGCACCCCTTTCCCGCAAAATTGCCACCAAAATTAACTTGTTATGTCAAAAATTAACTAATCACAAGTTTTCCTTGTGCGCCTGGTTTTGAGCATACAAGTTCAGCATATTTTACAAGTGTTGCTGTGTGTGTTGGATAACCTTCTTTTTGTCTTAAAATTTGACCTTTGTCATTTTCAATCCATTGCCAATTTCCAATTTGATGAACTTTGAAATCATCACTGTTAAGAAAGTAAATGTTTCCATCATCAACAAATCTTTCAGCAAGAAAAGGAATTCCATTAAATGTAATTGCCTTAAATCCACCAGCAAGGTTTGCAATGTCGCAGTTGATTCTGTTTGTTGAAAGCAATGCTTGATACTTTCGTCTTGCATCAAAGCTTCCACAAATAAAATTAATTTGTCCGCCAGCTCTTTCATCACATTCATCAACAATTTCCATCAAAGAACTTTCTGAAAAGTTTGCAGCTGAAACTGTTTTTGCAACTGGTTTCAAAAATTCATAGCTTGCTTTTGTTACGCCATAGATGCTTGAAACATTGTTGTCAAAAATTGCTCCAAGGCCAGTAATTTCTTTGTCTTTGCTTCCTTGAACATAAAGTGTTGTTGTTTTTGTGTTGTCTGCCATGTCAGCTGTGCAAGCAACATCAAAAGTTATGGTTTTTGTTGCAAAATCACATTGAGTTACTCTTGCACTTTGCTCATAACTTCCATCAACATAAATGTCAAGCTTTTGTCCAACCATAATGTTGTTTAGTTTGTCAGCAACAAAAGTAAAAGCTCCACTTGCTGTTGCCAAACCACTTGCAACAAGGCCAGTTCCGTTTCCATAAAGCATGCGTGCAAAATTAAATTTGCTCGCATCCAAAAGACCTTCCATTTCAGCAGAAAGCAAATTTACAAAAGCTCCGGCATCACTTGATGATGCACGAAGAGCTTTGTCTGTTAGTTCAATTGTTCCATAAAGATTTTTTAATGTTGTTTCAAAAACAATATAGTTGTTTTCAAAAGCTGTTGGCAAAGAACCAGATTCTGTTCCAGCACCAATTCCACCATTAATTCCATAAGGAACAAGTTTTTTCACCAATTTTCCAACCACATCTTGCTCAGTTTTTTCAATTTGAGCCAAAAATGGGTGAACTTTTGTGTTTAATTGATTTGCCACAACATCTAAATACATAGATTTTAAAGCAGCATTTGCAGATTGTAATGTTACCATAAATTTCCCCCTTAAGAAAGATTTGCCATTTTACCTTGAGCACCTGGTCTTGAACAAACAAGTTCAGCATATTTTACAAGTGTTGCAAGATAACTAGCATATCCTTGTTTTTGTTTTAAAATTGAACCATCTTCATTTGTAAGCCACTCCCAATCACAAAGTTGGTGAAGTTTAAAGTCATCAGTGTTAAGCATATACAAAACTCCATCTGGAACAAACTTGTCACCATAAATTGGAATGCCGTTAAAGCTTAAAGCTTTGTAGCCACCATCCAAAGTTTCAACATCAAGGTTTTGTGACATTGTTCTTAAAACTGAAGCAAATTTTCTTTTTAAAGCGTTTGTTGTAACCAAAAAGTTCATTTTGTTTCCAGTTCTAAGTTCAACTTCATCCATTGTTGCTTGAATCAAAGCTTCATCAAAAGTTTCTTGGTTTGTTTTTGTTTTCAAGTAACTTGTAAGCCAAGGATAAGTTGACCTGCTAAGTCCATAAATGTTTCCACTTTGAGCAAAAATTGCTTCAAGCCCAGTAAGTTCTTGATCTTTGCTGCCTTGAACATAAATTGAGTAACTACTTGCGTTACTTGAAAAATTTGAAGTAACAACAGCATTTAATGTAATTTTTTTGTTGTCTCTGTCAATTTTTGAAATTCTAACGCCAGTAAATCCTGTAACAGGTGTTGATGAATTATAAAAATCAACAACCATTCCTTCCATAAGGTTTTGAACACTCGAAACAGTAATTGTATTTGCACTTACATTTGCTGAAGCCACATCTGCAAGCTTTCCTGTTCCGTTTCCATAAAGCATTCTTCCAAGGTTGAATTTGCTTGCAGACACAAGACCTTCCATTTCAGCTGTCAAAAGATTTACAAACGCTCCTGCGTCATCGCTAGAAACTCTTATTGCCTTGTCTGAAATTTCCAAACTTCCAAACAAATTTTTAAGAGTTGATGTAAAGTTTACATATGAGTTTCCTTCACTTGAAGGAAGTGCTCCGCCTTCATCACCAGCTCCAACTCCACCATTAACACCATATGGAACAAGTCGTTGAACTTCTCTTCCATAAATGTCACTTGAAGTTTGTTTAAACTGGTTAAAAAGCACATTTGTTTTTGTGTTAAGTTGATTGCTCACAACATCAAGATAAATTTCTTTTAATGCATTTTGAGCAGTTGTCATTGTTACCATAAAACACTCTCCTTAATTACTAAAAATTTTTTTCGCCCACTCTTTTGCTTGTTCCAAAGTTTTTGGAAAATCTTTAAAATTTTCGCTGGGACCACTTGTTCCCGCATCAGCAAAAAGTGGTGGGGCTTTTGGTTTGTTGTTAAGCTCATTTACATAGTCTTTTATGACCATTCTTTTTATGTTTTCATTTTGCCTAACTTTTTCTAAAAAAGTTGGATCATCTAAAAGTTGTTCTGGAGTTTTAAAATTTGTTTCAAGCCATTTTGCCCAAGCCATTCCAAGCGGATTTTTGCTGTGCAAAATTTCTTCATCTTCCAAAACTGTTTGTGATATTTGCTTGGCATAATTTTTTGCAAGTGGATTTTGTTGTAAAAAATCTTGTACTTGACTGTTCCAATCTTCCCGCTCCCAATAAGGCTTTTCACCTAAATCATCAATTTTTTCATCTGCTACTTCATTTAAAGTGTCTTCCGCAGTTGTCAACTTTTGAGCTAAATTCTCTTCTTTTGTGCTGCCATTATTTAAAGCTTCTTGTGATTTTTGTTGAAACTCCTTTAAAAGTTGGCTTTTTCGTGTGAATTCTTTTTCAAGATTTTCATAACCACTTCTAAGACTTTCTAAACTTTCAAATTTTCCAAATGGGGAGCCATTTTCTTCCTTTTCATTTTCTTTTGTTTCAAGAATTGGTTGTTCCCCAACATTTTCATTGTTCATCTTTTTTCTCCTTAAAGTTCATGAATTTTTTCCGCTTGATTTTCAAGACTTAAAAATTGTTTGTGCTCTCTTATGTGATTTAGCATAATTTCATTTAATTTTGGGTTTGTTTGCACCATTTCTTCAAAATCTCTGCTAAGCATAAAAGCAATGTGATTTTGAATGTGAAGGTTGTGATCATGAATCTCCAAAACTTCTGGCACCTTGCCATTTTCAAGAAATGCAATGTTTTCTCGCTTTGCTTTTTGAATTTGAAGCGCATTGTTGTCAAGGCTGTCTTCCCAAATTCCAAAACCAAGCATATCCAAAACTTTTTGTCTCATATCATTTGAAAGCTTGCCATTTTCATCAAACAAAACACCATTTTTCAAAAGTTCTAAAACCATTGACCTTTTTTGAGCAATCGTCTGAACATTTTCTGATTGTGTGTCAAAAATCACTTCATCAGATGTTATGTTGCCCCTGTTCCAGTAAAAAAAATTTGCTGCCCCATTTTGTCCAACAAGTCGACTAACACGCTCTCCTGCAACAAATTGTTTGCAAAGTCTTAACATTTGTTCAGCAATTTCTTTTATTGCAAACTTAATGTTTTCACTGCTTGCAGAAATTCTTGCATTTTCCTGTTCAATCAAAATTTGAAGCGCAACACCACTCATTGTTGCAAGATGGTCAGCGTTTGATGTGAACACATCATTTATTCCGCTTATTTGCAAAAATTCAGACAAAAGTTTTTCTTCTTCCTCAGAAAAACTAACCGGAACAACATCTGAATTCATCATGTGTGGAAGATTGCTTCCCTGTCTGTAAACCAAAATTTTCCCTGGTCCAATGCCTTCTTCTTCAAGCAAGTCAACATCAACGCTTCCATCTTCAACAGCAAGCACTCCCATTGATGTTCTGTTCATAAATTCATGTTTGCGATTTTTAACTGTGTTGTAGGCACGTTGAATTGGAATAAGCCTTTCAACAACACTTCCACCCCAAAAAAGTGAAGGTTGCTCCAAAGCCACCTGACGAACAAAAGGAAATCCCCTTTCACCATTTTTAAGATTTTTGTAAGGAAGTTCACCATTGAAAACAAGTTCATTTTCAACAACCACAACAAGCCTTCCGTTTGGATAATTTTTGCTTGGCATTTCATATTTTTCCAAAACCATTGCTTGGTTGTGTCTTATTGTTTTTGAAATCTTTGAAAAACCAGCCAAATTTTGTCCAATATTTTGCAAACTTGACAAAGCAAAAGTGTCAATGTCGTGGCCGTCAACATTTATTCCCCAAATTTTTTCAATTGTTTCTGTGTCATAACTTCTTGCATGAATAATGCTTTGACAATGTTTTAAACTTTGTGATGAGTTTGAGTCTGGAAAAATTTCAAAAGGAGAGCAAACCACAACATCAACATCTCCTTCATAAATTTTTTCACCCATTGGAGTAAGTCCAACCACAGCACCTTTGCTGTTGTTCCAAACAACTTTGTAAAAAGCGGTTCCACAAACTTCACTCCAGTAGGTTGCTTTTGACACAAGTTTGCTAAAATCAAGCTTTGAAGAAAGTGACTCTAAAATATCTCTACAAACTTTTGCATTTGCAACATCATCTTCATCACTGCTTGCAGGAAGAACTGCCATGGTTGGTTTTACCAGAGCAAGTTTTGCTGTTCTGCTTTCCATTAGCGGAGCAATGTGATTAAAAACTTCCCTTTCTTCCCAAAAATATTGTCTGTCAGTTTCCTTTATCACACTGTTTGCATTAACATCACAATATTGATTTCCAATCAAAAAATTGATGTTAAGTTTCCATTGATTTTCAAATGGTTTTCGCTCTTGTTGCCTTTGCCTGTAATCTTTCCACACATCAGCCACAAGTTCTTTTTGCTGTTTTTTTGTTAATTTTTGTTCCATTTTTTCTCCTTTTTTGTTAAAAATTCAAAAATTTACAATTTTTAATATGTTTTTTCGTGTTTTTTAAAGTTTTTTAAAACATTTTTTTACAAATCAAATTTTTAACTATTTTTTGTTTTCTTCTAAAAGTAATTTTAAAAGCCTGTCTCTTTCTTCCAAAAGTTGTTCTTGTGTCATGTTGTCATACTTGTTTTGAATTTCTTCTCCACAAATTTCCAAAAGAGTTTTAACTGCAGTAATGTCTGGTGGCAAATGTTTTTTGTTAATTTTTTTTTTGTTCTTTTTTAGTTTACCACTTTCTTCATCAACAACAAATTCTTCAACAATTTCTTCTGTGTCATAACCAAGAGCTTTTTTAAAAAGAGCATCAACAATTTTCTCTTTCTCAAATTTCATTTTAATGTCTCCTTCGGCCCAATCTAATTTTTTTCATCAGTTTTTCTTTGTGTTTTTGAACATCTGTTAAATCACAATCAAATGAACTTGCTTCTGGTTTTTGCATTATGTAGTATCTAAGTTCATCTAAAGCATGGTCATCTTTTTTGATTGGGTTGTCGCCTTCTCCCCACCAGTAGTTTTTTAGTTCACGAATTAAATTTACGCATGTTGAAAAAATTTTTAATTTCACATGTCCATTAACATTTTTAAGATAACTTTTAACTCTCGAAATTCCACTAAACAAATCTTTGTTGACTTTTGGATTAACTAAAATACCGTTATCCCAAAAAAGTTCCGTAACACTTTTGTTTCCTGCAAGTGTTTTTTGATTTGCCGCCGAATCAATCAAGGCTTCAATTTTTCCATCACTTCTAACTGGCCAATTTAATTCTTTACATTTTTTCTTAATTTGCTCTGCGTGCCATTCAACTGTTTTTTCTGCAAAAAAATGCTCAGCAACAACCCAAACATTTCCATCAAAATCCACAGCATACCAATGCGCAGACAATGGGTTGTGAAGGCCTGGGTCAATTGAAATTGTGTCATACCACTCAAAAGGAATTTTAAAAGGCTCAACAACATGAATGTCTGGAGAAAATTCGGGATACACAAGTCCCCCAAAACTTTCAAAATTCCCATAGCGCCTACTGGCAAGTTCATCTTCACTTAAAGCATTTGTCATTTCTTGTATTTCATTTGGGTCCAAAAATGGGTTGTCCGCCCATTCCATTTGAATTGTCCAAATTTCTTTGTCTTGTTTTGGGTTTAAGTAAATTTGAGTGTAAACCCACGAAAGTCCTTTTAGTGGTGTCATTGTTCCAAAAATTTCACCTTTTTTGTCAAGAACTCGCATTTTACATTCAAGATAAATTTCATAGGGAGGTTCTTCATCAAACCAAACAAAATCCAAACTTGTTCCCTGAAATTTTTCTCTGCCTTGATCACAACTTTTAAAACCTATTCTTGAAATTCCACCAAGAACATTTTTAATTAAAATGTAGTCAATAACTCCGTTTTGTGGAAAATCCTTTTTTCCGGCGAGCATAACAACATCAACAATCCAATCTGGATTTAAGTAATCCAAAATCTTTTTCTGAGCAACATCACGCTGAACTTGCGTGCTAAGCGACACCACCCACGCTTCAACTGATGATTTGTTTTCTCTAAAAGGATGAATTCCCCTTGCAAGCCAAATTGTTTCAACTGCTCCACATTCAGTTTTGCCACTTCTGTTACCACCAAACACCCACCTGTTTCTGGCAAGGCTTTTGTGAAAGGCCATTTGCTTTTGGTGCACTTTTTCTCCCGTGTTGTAAGACAACAATTTGTTTTTTCTTTTTAGTTTTTCCAAAGCAATTTGAACACTGTTGATTGACTTTAAAATTTCCAAATACTCCATTTTTTGTCCTTTTTTTATGTTTTTTTCTGTTTTTTGGCATTAAAAAACAACAATTGCATGTTTTAACGCAATCATTGTTTGTTAAAAATTTGTATGGAGGCTTTTTATGAAATATTTTTTTGTTGCTTTTTGTTTGGTGTTTTGCTTGTCTTTTTTGTGTCCAACAAATTCTGTTTTTTCAAATGAAGAAAATTTTGCAAGAATTTCAGATGATGAAGTTTTTTTGCTTAAGTCGCAAAATAATGAAGACATTTTGTTTCAACTTCCAACTTCATATTTTGTAAAAATTTTAGATGAATCTGATGATTTTTTTTATGTTGAATTTGACGGAATTTTTGGATACACACCAAAAGACAATCTCACAAAAGTTTACCAAACACCAAACATGCCTTTCCCCAAAGACATCACTTTTTCCATAAACAACAGCGTTGCTGCAGCAATAAAAACATCTCCAAAAAATGATAGTGAAATTTTGGGATTTGCTCCAAGCAATCAAAAATTAAAATTTTTTGGAAAAACTGTTGGGGATGAAGCGATATCAGGGCTCGGAAATTGTTGGTTTTTTGCTGAACTTAAAACAAATGATACAACAATTCAAGGTTATGTTTATTCCCCGTTAACTGAACAACTTTCAAACATTCCAACAAACACCGAAGTTCTCCCTACCACACCACCCCAAAATTCTGATTCACAAATTCTTTCTGAAAACTTAACAAACCCAAGCAGTTTGTGGCTTGTTGGAATTTTGCTTGCCGTTGTTTTAGCTTTGTTTTTAGTAACATTTTTGCCTTTTCACATTGGCAAAAACAAGACTAGTTCAGCCAACAACAAAGTTGTGAAAATCTAAGTCTTGATTCAAACAAAAAGGTTTTTCTTCTTTTTTTCTTTCTTTAGTTTTTCTTGTAACTCTAGAGTAAATTCCACGCAAAAATCCTTCGTCACCAAAACATTTTTCAAGCGTTGAAGCGTTGCAATTGTTTTTTACAAAAAAAGCATAGCACTCGTTTAGTCCGCTGGCAATTTTTCTGTGAAGTGTTCTTGAACTAATTTTTAAAATATCACAAATCTCTTCGTCTGAAAGTTCATCAAAAAATTTAAAAATCAAAACTTTGGCATTTTCTTCTTTTATGCTTTTTACACTCTGTTCTGTTAAATATTTAAGCACACAAAGTTTGCGTTTTCTGTGAATTTTGTCTAACACACTGTCAGCAAGTTTTAATGTGTCTTCTGCACCAAATGTTGATGTTGAACTTAAAGACTCACTCAACACTTGCTTATCTATCGCCTTTAAAACTTTGTCTATTGTGCTGTAAGCAGTAAAAACTGTTCTCATCCAATTTTTTTCTTTCATTATTTTCTCCTCTTTTTTTAAAAAATACGTAAATGGTTTCAAGGACTTTTGTTGTCCTACTTTGCATTTTATACTATACATTTTACATTTGTCAAGGTTTGATGTCATATTTTTTCAATTTTTGTAAAAAATTTTTTAAAAATAGTAAATAAACACCATTTTTGTCACATTTGTAGAACATATGTTCTATTTTAACACACAAACTATGACACATATTTGTCAGCATTAAAAATTTACTCAATTTTTTTAAAAAAATAAAAACAAGCAATTTTTGCTTGTTTTTTAAATTTCACCAAACATTTTTGGTGGTATGTTCTCATCTAGCACCTTTAAATTGTCTTCGGTTGAAATTTGAGAAATTGAAATTTCAAAAGCCGTTCTTGTTTCAGTGTTTTGTTCATCAAGTTTTTTTTGATATTGTCTGCTTTGTATTCTTCCAGACATAAAAACCTTTTGCCCTATTTCAAGGTCTTTTACAAATCTTGCATTTCGCCCCCACGCAATGCAAGGAAGGTAGTCCGATTTGTTGTAAGCCCTGTTCACAGCAAGCAAAACATCACAAATTTCTCTTTTAAAAGGTGTTGTTCGATAAATGGGAGTTTTGCAAACAAACCCAGCAATTTCAATAATGTTTTGGTCTTCGTCTAGCGGCTTTAAAACCTCACGAACAAAAACTGTAAGCATAAGTTTGCTGTGACCTTCAACCATTTTGTTGTAGGACCTAAACTGACCAGTAACAGCAATTCTTTGCCCAACATGAAAATTTAAATCACCAAAAAGTCTTTCACTTATGGTGATTGGAATAACATCAAGTTGATGTGAAAGCCTTGAAACATTTAAATTCATCTCAAAAAAACTCTCGCCATAAATTTCATGGCTAAAAACCGGAAGACTTGCAAGTGTTCCACTTAAATAAACTTTGTTGTTGTTTGTAATTTCTAAATTCATAAAATTTTTGCTCCATTGTTTCTTAAATTTTTTCCTGCACACCAGCTCTTGTGATTTTAAAAGAATCGTGATAAATTAAATCGCCAACACAAGTTATCTCATAACCCATGCTTTCAAGTTTTGTTAACACAATTGGCAAAGCATTTAAAATGTTTTTTGAATTGTTGTGGCACAAAATTATTGAACCATTTTGAACTTTTGATGTTATTCTGCCACAAATTACACTTGCACTAATGCCCTTCCAATCCAAAGAATCGACACTCCATTGAATTGTTGTAAGATTCAAACTTTCAGCAGTTTCCAAAAGGCTGTTGTTGTAACTGCCAAATGGCGCTCTAAACAGTTTTGGCTTAACTCCTGTTGTTTTTTCAATGGTCTTTATGGAAGTTTCCAGTTCAAATTTTTGTTCTTGTTTTGAAAGTTTAACCATGTCGGGATGATTGTTGCTGTGCGTTCCAATTTCAAAACCAGAATCTGCAATCATCTTGGCCTCTTGTGGATAATCTTCAACCCAAAACCCAACCAAAAAAAATGTTGCTTTTGCCTTGTGTTCTTTTAATATATCAATTATTCCCGCAGTTTTGTCTGCACCCCAAGCAGCATCAAAAGAAATTGCCACCTTTTTTTCATCGGTTTTTACGGAATAAATAGGAACTTTTCTTAAATTATCACCAAAAAACACTGATGCAACCAAATTTTCACCAAGTGGTCTAGACACAAAAATGCACAACATTGCCACAATAAAAGTGAAAATCAAAGTATGTTTTTTTAGTACTAAAAATTTCATTGAACATACTCCTTTATTTTAAAATAGTATAATAAAAATGTCTATGCGAATTTTGCTGTAATTTATGCAAGTTTTAA
>CAMVKM010000028.1 GCA_947168085.1 uncultured Clostridia bacterium
GAATGTCCTTTTAAAATTTGTTTACGCCTATAAGCAGGGTTTCTAAAGATTGTGTCTGCTGTATCAAGTATTGAGAAACTTTCGTCACGAATTGAGCGTATTCTTTCGTAAAGTTCTTCTAAAACTTTTTCAATAATTGGATAATAATCTTTGTAAATGGCTAAATTATAACCATTTTTTTGGTAAAATTGTTCAGCATAAGGCGTTGACGGTGAAAATTTTCCAACAACTTTTGTTCTGTTAAAAATCACTGCCCCAACATATTCCAAAGTGTTAAGCATTGCAGTTGCAACACCTTGATTTTGAAACTCTTCTTGTGTTATAATTTGATATAACAAAATTTGATTATCATCTAAAAATTTAAAATCCAAAAACCCAATTTGTTTATTCTTTTCATTGTATGAAACAATTTTAAAAATATTGGATTGATTAAAAACTTTGATTGTAATTTTGGCACCTTTTGTTGTTTGTATTTGCATAACGAATTTTTCTTCTTTTTTTAATTTTTTTTAATTATAACACGATTTTAAAAAATTGTAAATATCAAAAATCAAAAATGATTTATTTTTTTACTTGCAAAAACACTTTAATTGTGTTAAAATAAACTTGTTTTGCTGATGTGGCTCAGTTGGCAGAGCAATTGATTCGTAATCAATAGGTCGCGGGTTCGAATCCCGCCATCAGCTCCAACAAAAAAACAGGAATCTAGTTTTCCTGTTTTTTCTTGTTTTTCTTTTCTTTTTTCTGTTTTTGCTGTTCAAGATAATCATCTCGAAGTGCTTGCATTTTTGAAGACACAATTTTGCTTGCTTCTTCTAACACTTCATTTGACAACTTTTTATCATAAAATTCTGTTAGTTCAAATGGCTTTCCAAACAACAAAACATTGTGCTTAAAAGCTTTTGGTTTTTTAATTATCCACATTGGAACAACTGGCGTGCGTGTTTTTATTGCAAACATTGCAACGCCGTGTTTTGCTGAAATTGTGTCTTGATCATCAACATCTTTTCTGGTTCCTTCTGGAAACATTAAAATTCGTTTGCCTTCTTTTATGTTTTTTAGCACTTCTTTGATGACAGCTGGCGACACATTGTCACGATCAACAGGAATTCCTCCATAGCTTTTTAGCACTGCCGACACAAATTTGTTTTTAAACAAACTTTGTTTTGCCAAAACTTTAAAAACTTTTGTTGTTTTTAATCCCACAAGAACAACATCAACATTTGACCTGTGATTGCAGGCCATGATAACACTTCCCTTTTTTGGAAGATTTTTTGCTCCAATTGTTTTTGTTGGATAAATTAAACTTAAAGGAATATAAGAAAGCACCCTTGAAAAATGATAGAAAAACATTTTGTTCTCCTTTTTTTTTTATGAATATATTATATCTTAATCTTTAGAATTTGACAACTAAAATAAGCAAATTATGCAAACTTGGGCGCAAAACCTTGACATTTTTTTACGGAAGTGATAAAGTTAGACAAATAAAAAGAGATTTTATTATGGAAACTTTTGAAGAAAACAAAAAACATGTGATTGACTTTGACGACCCAATTGAAGAAATACGAAGAACAATAAAAATAAGGAAAAAAATTAAAGCAAAAAGACTTGCTTTAAAAAATAAACATGAAAAAACTGAAACAATCCTTGAAAGATAAAAAACATATAGCAAAGCGTGCTATATGTTTCTTTTTAAGATTTTAAATACTTTATTTCATCTTGAGTTAGATTTCTCCACTTTCCAGATTCAAGCGAACCTAAAACAACTTTTCCAATTGCAATGCGCTTAAGACTTTTAACTTTAAAGCCAATGGCCTCAAACATACGTCTAACCTGACGATTTTTCCCTTCATGAATAATTATCTTTACAAGACTTTGATTGTTTGCTGTTCTTATTAAAAATGCTTGCGCTTTGCTTGTGGTAAACCCACCAATATCAACTCCATTTTTAAGCATTTTTATGTGATTTGGTGTAACTGTGCCGTCAACCAAAGCAAGATAAGTTTTTCCAAGCTCAAATGATGGATGCATAAGTTTTTGTGAAAAATCTCCATCATCAGTAAAAAGCAACAAGCCAGAAGAATTAAAATCAAGCCTTCCAACAGGAAAAACCCTTTTTCCAGTTTTGGGTAAAAGTGACATAACAGTTTTTCTGTTTTGAGGATCATTTGTGCTTGTGATGTAACCATTTGGCTTGTTTAACATAATGTATGAAAACTGTTTTGGAAGCCTAAGTGGTTTACCATCAAAAACTATGATATCATTTTCAGGATCGATGTCAACGCCAAGTTGCTTAACAACTTTTGCATTAACCCTAATTTTTCCTTTCAGAATAAGTTCATCACATTTTCGCCTTGAAGCAACTCCACAAGTTGCCATAAATTTGTTTAAGCGCATTGTTTTTTCCTTTGAAAATATTATGCATTCCAGTTTTTTAAAATGTCTTTTATCTTGTCTTTAAGCAAAACTGAATCCACATCCTTTATTGTATATATTTTTTCAGAAAAAAGCAACTGTTTTTGATAATAAATTTTTACTTCTCCAACTTCTTCATCTTTTTTTATGGGTGCTTGAAGTGTTTTTGGCACATCAAAACTAACATCAATATTTTTAAGTTCATTTAAGGAAAGCACAAGTGAAAAACCTTGTTTTGAGCAAACACCCACAAAATCATCTGTTCCGTTTGAAACATTAAGAGACTTCACATAAAAATATGGTGGCAAAATTTCAACTTTTTGAAAATCAGCAAAAGCAAGTTCAAACATCTTTTCACTTTCTTCAAACATCGGCCCACAGTTAAGAACAACAGCCACAAGCTTTAAACCATTACGCTCACAAGCAGAAACCAAACATCTTCCTGCATTGTTTGTAAAGCCAGTTTTAACACCAATGCAACCATCAAGTTTTTTTAACAATTTGTTTTTGTTTACAAGATATCTTGATTTTGGCTCTGTTTCTTGAATTCTTATGCCTTGAGTTTTTACAATTTCTGCAAACACTGGATTTTCAAGAGCGTAGGCAGTGATTAAGGCTAAATCACTTGCTGTGGTGTAGTGATCATCAGCATCAAGCCCATGTGTGTTTGAAAAATGTGAATTTTTTGCTCCAACTTTTAAAGCCAAATCATTCATAAGCCCGCAAAAATTTTCAACACTTCCAGCAACTGCTTTTGCAAGAGCAACACTTGCATCATTTCCACTTCGAAGCATCAAACCATACAAAAGTTCTTTTATGGTGATATGCTCTCCTTCTTCAAGATAAATGCTTGTGCCATAAATGCCCGTGCTTTCTTTGTCTATAATAATTTCTCTTTCAATATCATCACAATTTTCAAGAACAGTTATGGCAGTTACAATTTTTGTTGTGCTTGCCATTGGAAGTTTTTCATTTTCATTTTTTGAATAAAGCACTCGCTTTGATTCTGCATCAATAAGAATCGCACTTTTCGCACTTGAATTAAACTCAATTTTTTCTGTAAAAAGATTGTTTGCCGCAAATGATAATCCAACATTTTGTATGAAAAATATTGAAAATGTTAAAATTAACACCAAAAAAACAAGAAATTTTGTGTTTTTGTAGCTGTTTTTTTGCATTTTTGATTTTCTCCTTTTTTTAAATTTGCCTTACCTGTTTTTTTGAAGTAAAACATTGCATCAACCATTGTTTTAGTGATTAAAGAACTTGTTTTAAACATGGTATGCCAAAAAACAAATTGATGTTTGTTTTTTAGTATGCAAAAAATTTTCAAAAAAATTCATAAAAACATCAAAAAAACCAACCACACCAAAACAGTTTGTTTAACATCTTGTTGTGCCCCCACATTTTTAAAAAAGAAAATTAAATAAGTGCAACATCAAGCATAATCTTTAATTTTTGTTTAAAAAAGAAAAAAATGCAAAAAAAACTTGCATTTTTTTCTTTATTTTTTGTGACTTTTAAATCCCTAAAAACTTTTCATATTCTTCTTTTTCTTCATCATCATCTTCGTCATCAAAAGGTTCTTTAAAAATTGGGTCAACTTCATCACTTTCATCATCTTCGGCTGTTTCGTCTGTTAAATCTTCTTCATCAAAATCATCATCAAACTGCTCTTCATCTTCTTCCTTTTGTTCGTCAAACTCATCTTCAACAAAAACTTCATCAGGTTGTTCTTGTTTGGCTTCTGTTTCATTTTCTTGTTCTGTTGATCCTTCTTGTTGCTCTGTTGTTTCTGCTTGCTGCTTTTCAAGTTTTTCAGCTTCATCAGGAGAAAGAACATCATATTCACGATAAAGGCTGTTACCTTCATTTTTAATAACTTGAATTCTACTTAAAAGTTCTTCATATTTTGGAAGATCTTCCAAACTTTGAATTTCAAACTTCTTTAAAAACTGATCCGTGGTTCCAAAAAGAAGTGGTTTTCCCACAGCATCTTTTCTTCCCACAACTTCAATTAAATTGTGATTTAACAAAACTTGTATGGCATAGTCACAAGAAACGCCACGAACTTGTTCAATTTCAAGCCTTGTTATTGGTTGTTGATAAGCAATGATTGCAATTGTTTCAAGAGCAGCTTTTGTAAGAGCCCTTTCTTTTATTGGATTAAGCACTGTTTCAATTTGTTCTGCAAATTTTGGATTGCTTGTAAGTTGTGCTTTTGTTTTGTAAGTGATTACATTAATTCCATCATCTTCTGTGTGTTTTTCTTTTAACTGTTCAACAGCCTTTTTAACATCATCAAGTTTTACTTCCAACTTTTCAGCAATGTCTTTAAGCTCAACGCCATCACCAGCAACAAAAAGTATGCCTTCAACCACACTAGCTAGCATTTTCTTGTCCATTTTTTTCCTCCTCATCTCTTAAAACAATATCAATTTCGCCATAAATTTCATTTTGTGTCGCTCTTGCAATTTGCGTTTTCAAAAGCTCTAAAAGTGCCATAAATGTAATAATTATTTCACCACGCGAAAAGTCATTTGCAAAACACTCACTAAATTTCATTTTCTTTTTTTCTGTTAATTTTGACCTTAAATTCACAATGCTTTCTGCCAAAGTAAATCGGTCATTTTCAATTTGTTTTTCTTCGGTTTTGTTTTCATTTTGTTTAACTTTTACCAAAAGTTTTGAAAACGCCTCAACAAGACCATCCATGTCCATGTTTTTTAAAACAATTTTAAAATCACCTGCAGATTTGTCTGGCTCTTTGTAAAAATGATCGTTGTTTTCAAGAAGTGCAAGTTCTTCACTTGCTTCTTTAAACAATTTGTACATTTGAAGTTGCTTTTTCATTGCAAGTTCTGGATCTTCTTCATCTTCAGCATCTGGATCAGGTTCAACCGGCAAAAGTTGTTTTGATTTGATTTCTAAAAGTGTGGCAGCCACTGCAACAAATTCACTTTTTTGTTCCATGTTAAGTTTTGATGCTTCCATGTAATCTAAAAACTGTTCTGTAAGATCTGCAAGATTAACTTCCATAATGTCTAGTTTTGTTTGCTTGATAAGTTCAAGTAAAACATCTAGTGGCCCAACCTGCTCTCCAAGTTGAAAAACAATGTTTGCATCCTCAAGTGTTGGCATAATAAAATCACCCAAAAGTTCTTTTTCTTTTTGAGCAAGTTCTTCTTCTGTTAGTTTTGGTTTTTCCTTTTCAATGTTTATGTCTATGTCGACAACAGGAACATTTAGTTCTTGCTTTTGTTGATCAGCTAAATCAATTTCAACTTCAACCTCAAGCATTTTTTCATTTGACATTGTTTTCTCCTAAACAAATAGTAAAGAGCGTGGGCATCAACCCATTTCAATAGTAATATTTTATCAAAAATCTTAAAGAAAAGCAACTAAAAATGCCTATGTTTGTTTATTTTTGTTCTACAAAAAAGCAATTTTTAATATAATTTTTAGGATGAAAAATGTCAAAATCAAAAAAAGTTATGTTTTTTTAAGTTTTGTTGTTGTTTTTTTGATGGCGGCAATAATTTTAGATCCACAAAACAGCATGAAAAGCATGCTTGATGGCCTTTTGGTTTGGCTTAACAGTGTTTTGCCCGCGCTTTTTCCTTTTTTGTTTTTAACAAAACTTTTAACAAACTTAAACATGGCACAACTGCTTGCAAAAAAATTTGAAAAAATAACAAAAAAACTCTTTAATGTCTCTGGGATTTGCAGTTATGTTTTTTTGATGAGTTTGCTTTCTGGATATCCAATTGGCGCAAAACTTACAGCCGAATTATTTAATTCCGGAAAAATAACTCATGCCGAAGCTGTAAGAATGAATTCATTTTGTTCAACTTCTGGTCCACTTTTTGTTGTTGGAACTGTTGGAATTTCACTTTTTGCCGACAAATTGTTGGGCTTTGTTATTTTAATTTCTCATATTCTAGGGGCTGTTGTCAATGGCATTTGTTTTAGAAACATTAAAAAAAATGAAAACTTTTTTGTTAAAACAGCTTCCAAACAAACAAAAAATTTTGACAGCGTTTTGGCAGACACCATGTATGATTCCATCATTTCAATTTTGTTAATTGGTGGATTTGTTTCATTGTTTTTTGTTTTTGTGGACATTTTGTTTCAGCTGCATATATTAGAAATTATATCAGATACTATAGGAATGATTTTAAACTTGTTTGGAATTAACCCAAACTTTTCAGAAGGACTAACAAGCGGCTTTTTTGAAGTTACAAGAGGTTGCAAAGATTTGGCATCACTTCATGAAAACAAAATTTTGCTGGCAATTTTTGCAAGCATGTTAATTTCTTTTGGTGGACTTTCAATTCACCTACAATCTTTTGCTTTTCTGCAAAAATGTAAAACAAAAATTGGGTTATATTTTCTAATGAAAACAACCCAATCTGTTTTTTCTGGAATTATTGCCTTTTTAATTTCTTTGTTAATCTTCTAACTGTCCATAAAATTTTGCAAAACGTTCTTCAAGTTCAGTTTTATAAAATCTTACACTTTTTACTGGTTTTAAAAGATAGTAAAGACTAATCACAAGAGCATTCATCATTTTTAAACTTCCAAATTCAATAGCTTGAAAAAGCGCGTCGATTGTAATAAAGATTTCTTCTTTTCTGTCTTGCTTTGTTTTTAAATCATCTTTAACAACTTCTTTAATTCTTGTTAAAATTGTTGTAACATCTGCAAAAAAGCTACCAACAACATCATATTCATTTTCTTCATTTTCATCGTCTTGGCAAACTTCACATTCTTCATCATCACACTCAGTTTCTTCTTGAACCGCACCAATTTCACCAACACCAACCATGGCGCATAACACATCTCTAAAAGGAAAAACAACTTTGTGAACAAAATTCAAAAAGCCATAAGACATATCATCACTGTCATTTGTAAAAAAATCTTTTATGAATGAATGTAAATCAAGTTGATGTGTGTCACAAGCACTTAAAATGCTAAAAACAAGCGCCACAAGTTTTGAACGGTCATTTGGAAGAGCAAAGTAAAGACTTGCAGAATCTTTTTGAACTTGTGCTTTTCTAAACTCTGATTCAAAATTAAAATTAACCAAACACTGCCCAACAGCGGCAAAAAGTTCACCACTTGAAGTTACGCACTTTAAAATTTTTCCAATTTTTGCATCTGCCAAAATAAGTTTTGCATTTTGAAGTTCAGTGCAAGCATCATAAAATTCCATAATTTTTTCTTCGTTTTGTTGTTCCATTTTGTCCCCTTAAAAATTTACTATAATAGTAGTTTATCATATTTTTTAAAAAAATCCAAACATTTTTGCATAGATTTTTAATATTTTTTAAAAATGTAAATTAAAAAATCACAAAGTTTTAAAAAATTTTGTCTAAAATATTTGTCAAGTTCAATTTTATGTGTTATAATTAAGACCATTAAAACTATAGGAGTAAAAATTTTGAAAGAAAATTTTTTTGTAACTAAAGACAAAACCGAAACAAAATTAATTCTTCTTTATATGCTTGAGCAAATTGAAATTCCTTTGAACGAGCAATTTATTTTTAACTTTTGCACATCAAGAAATTCATGGATTAATTACATGGAACTTGTGGAAGTTTTTCCTGAGCTTATTGAATTTGATTTTATTTTTTCGCCAGATCAAAACACTGAAAACAAGCGTTATTGTTTAACCGCTTTAGGTCGAAATTGTGTTGCTTCTTTTTACACAGATATTCCCGAAGCACTAAGATCTGAGATTTCAACTTTTTGTAAAAACAATCGAATGTATTTTAAACGCTTGCAAGAATATGTTGCAAACTTTAAAAAGAATGAAGATGGAACCTACATGGTTAACTTAAAAATTATTGATTCAGCATCAAACACACCTTCATTTGAAATTAACATAAACCTTCAAACTCGCGCCGAAGCGGTTAAGGCTGTTGAACTTTGGCCAACAAAAGCACCAAATTTTTATGAATTTGTTTATGTGAATTTAAATGATTGGACAACAAAAGGAGAATAAAAAATGGAATCATACAGAACTTTTGGAACTTGTGCTAGACAAATTTTGTTTGAAGTGGACGAAACAGGAATTTTGTCAGATCTTAAATTTTTGGGCGGTTGCGCTGGCGGTTTGCAAGCCCTTTCTCGTCTTGCAATTGGAAAACCAATTGACTATGTTATTGAAACATGCAAAGGCATTCAGTGTAAAAACGGAACAAGTTGCCCAGATCAACTTGCGCAAGCATTAATTTCTTATAAAAAATATTTGGAAGACATGAAAAATGGTGTTATTCAAACACCACACAAAGGTCCTGCAATCAAATTTTCTATTCAAATTGTAAACATAAAAAAATAAAAAGAACTTTTTCAAGTTCTTTTTTTTAAAATTTTGGTGCGTCATCATCTTTGGTTTTTGTTTTTTGTTTTTTCTTTTTAGATGATTTTTCAAGTGATTTTTTCTCTTCTTCAACAGCTTTCAAAAGGCTGTCATCAACGTCTTCTCGAAGGTCTAACACATCAGACAAATCGCCCGGCGAAAAGCCCGTTTCCCGCACCAAATCTTCCTTTTCACGCATTGCCTCACGAACACGAAGCCTTTCCTGAAACCAAATGTTTAACATTGCGGCAATCGGTCCAGACAAAATCATTCCCCAAATTCCAAAAAGTGCGCCAGCTGTAATCATGATTAAAAGCAAGAACAATGCCCTGGTTTGCAATCTGTTGCTCATGATGATTGGCGGCAAAAATGTTACAACAATTGCCCACAGCAAAACACCAAACAACACAGCGGCCATGAATTGTGTTGTTGTTCCAAAAACAAGTGTTGCCACAGCAACTGGAATTACGGCAATAAATCCACCAATATAAGGAACAACAGAAAGCATTGCAAGCAAAAGTGCCATAATTCCGGCAAATTTTACACCAACAATCGCATAGCCAATCCAACCCAAAACAAAGATTATTCCCATTGTAATAAGGTTACAAACAAGCCATTGATCTAGCACTTTTTGTGTTCTGTGGGTTGTGAGAATTATTTCATCCGCCTTGTGTTTGCTGTTGTAGGCATATGTAAATCTACGTGAAAGTTTTGCAATTCTGTCTTTGTCTTTTAACATTAACAAACTTAACAAAAGTGACATCGCAACAATAAACAAAGCATTACCAATAATTCCTGCAACGTTTGGGATGTTTTTCGACAGCCAGTTCCACCAATCTGTCATCATTCCACCCAAACTGTCAAAAAAGTTTTTAAGTGCATCATCAATAGTTTCTGCACTAAACCCTGTTATATTAACTATTACTGTTGTAAGGTTTTGTTTTAGTGTTTCTATGATGCTTTCCAAACTACCTGTTTCAATAAGATCTTTTAACGTTGAAATAAGGTTTGGCACAAATGCCCAAATTATACCAATAATAAATCCAATTACAATAACATAGCAAATGGTTAACGAAATTGCTCGTTTGTAGATCCTTGCCCGTGGATTTCCCACAAACGCATTTTTAAGCAACTTGTTTTCAATCCATTTGATTGGATTAAGCAATATAAAAGCCAAAATTATAGCGCCCAAAATTGGAGCAATTCCACCCAAAAGCGAAAAGAACATCTTTTTGATGGTTTCCCCTGCCATGTTGGAAAGAAGAAGTGCACCTAAAAGTGCTACAAACAGCCAAACATACCATTTTGTGTTGTTTGATTTTGGTGGCTCAAAATCATTTTGTTCGTTCATTTTTTCCTCCTGTTTTTAACAACTTTTAGTGGTGGATCCATAAATTTGTGTTTTTGTTTTTCATATTTTTTGTTTCCAATCAAGAAATCGTAAAGCATAACAACTAATCCTTGAATCAAATAGCCATAATAGGTAAACACTCTCCAAAGCAAAAGTGCCCAAACGGCAATGTTTCCATAACCTGCTTTTCCAAAAAATTCACCGAAAAGTGTAGCAAATGAAAGTTCTGCCATTCCTGCCGCACCCGGAAGTGGCATAAAACAACAAGCCATGTCACAAACAACTGCCATTGTAAAAAGCTGAACATAAGCTGAAAACCAATTTGCATCAAGCGGAACAAAAGTTGCATAAACAACAAAAGGCATACTGTAGGTTAATATAAAACAAATAAAACTTAGCACCAACATTGAAAGTGCAATCCAAATGTTTGACATAAATTGTTTCATTATTGAAACATAGTCACGAACAGTGTGCATAACTTTTACAAAACTTTTTCGATAGTCTTTTACAATTTTAATTTTTGCCAAAAGTTTTAAAATTCCGATAGCACAAGATGGCCCAACCTTTTTGCTGACAGACAAAAACAAAACTGAACCCAAAAGCAAAACATTAAGCGCAAAACCAATGTAGCACATTGTTAAAATAAAAGGATTTAGTGAAATGATGTAGGTGTGTTGCAAAACAAGAACAACAGCAATAAAAATCATAGACAAAAACTGAGAGTAAAGATATTTTGCAATTGGAACACTTGATGCTTGTCCTGCAGATAGTCCATGTTTACTCAAATAATAAATTTGAAATGGTTGTCCACCTGTTGCAAGTGGTGTTACATTATCATAAAAACGGCACATTGAATTTGATTTGTAACTTAAAAATGGCCTTGGTTTCTTTGTTGCATGAAAAACAAGAGCAAAAATTCTCATTCCATCTGTCCAGTTTAAAGTTAAAAACAACAAAACACCAATTGCAAGCCAAAGCCAATTAATCTTTTGACTAAAAAGCTGACCAATGTCAACCTGTTCACCGCCAAGAAAACCCCAAATAAAAATTCCAACGACAATGGCAAGGTTTAAAAACAAAAACAAAAAACTTAACCATCTTTTTTTCTTGCTTCGTTGTTGTTTTACACTTTTTGCTGATTCTTCAACAATTTTTTGTGTGCGTTCTTCTTCTGATTCTTTTGGTTGACTTAAAACTTGTTGATAATATTTTCTGAAGTGTAAGGTTGTTTGACCAAGTGTTTCAAACAAATGAAAAACGGAAAGAGATTCTTTCCTTTTGATTTGTGGCTTTGTTATGCCAGCAATCTTTTCATTTAACGTTTGCTCCTCTTGTTTTTGTTCGTCTTCCAACCTTTTTCTCCACTTCTATTTTTTCAAAAAAAAATTTATTTATAATTATAGTCTATCATAAACATATATGAGTTGTCAAAAGAAAATAAAAAAAAATTGGAAATTAAACCCAATTTTTTATGTTAAATTCAATCAAATATGCATTTTTTGTGTTTTCATCAACCCTAAGGCTTTCAGAAATATCAATGTTTGCAATAACAAGGACTTCATTTCCAAAACACAAAAGTGGCAAAACTTTTCTAAGTCTTAGTGGAATTTTTTTGTCAGACAAATATTTTTTTACTTTAACAACACCTGCTCCACCGAATTTTTCAATAAAGTCACCTTCTTGAAAAAATCTCCATTTAGCATCTTCTGGAATTTTGTCAGCGTCAACCAAAAGTGCTCCAACAACAGGTTCTCTTGCTTCAGTCTTTTTCACTTTTATACTACCATAGTCGTCAACATGTGTAAGTCCTTTTTTAAATGGCCACTCTGTTTGTGTTTCTCGTTTCACTTTTTTTAATGCCATTGTAATGTATTCATACTCTTTGTAAACAACAACATTTTCTGGTAAGTTGATTTTGCTGCCATTTTGACCATTTTTGGCAAAGTCAACAACAATGTCGATATGTTTTTTCTCAACACTTTGACCAAGCCCTAGTTTTTCAAAACAGTCAAGAACCATTCTTTTTACAAAACTAACTCTGTAATTAAAATAAGACCTTGGAATTTTTAACACATTTTTTTCTTGAAGTATTGCATCAAATCGCATAAATGAACGCAATGTTTCATCATCTTCTTCGCAAATCTTTGCAAAGTTGCAAATGTTTTCAACAGCATTTGGCCAAACTTTTTCAAGTTCTGGCAAAATTTTGTGCCTTAAAAAATTTCTTGAAATAGTAGTGTCAGTGTTAGTTTCATCTTCAACAAAAGGAATTTGATTTTGATAAACATAACTTAAAATTTCTTCTTTTGAAACATCTAAAAAAGGACGAACAAAAAAATCATCTCTAACATATTCCATTCCACTTGCACCATTAAGACCTGAACCACGCAAAATGTGAAGCAAAACAGTTTCGGCCTGATCATTTTGATGATGAGCAAGAACAATTTTGTCAACCATTCCTTTTTCTCTTAGATTTTCAAAAACTTTGTATCTAGCTTCCCTGCAAACTTGTTCTAACCCTTTGCCTTTTGTTTTTGATTTTAATCCAGCTTCAACTTTGAATTTGTAAAATCTTATACGGTTTTCTTTGCAATAATCTTGAACAAAAATTGCATCTCTAACATCATTGTCTCTTGTTCCATGATCAACATGAACGGCCATAACATCAATGTCAAGTTTTTCTCTGTTGACATTTAAAAAGTGTAAAAGCGCCATTGAGTCAGCTCCGCCACTGCAAGCCACCCCAACAACACAACCTGGTGTAAAAAATTGTTTTTCTTTAATTAGTTGTAAAACCTTTTCCATAGCAACTCTCCACAAAAAGTATAACATAAAATTTTGTGTTTATCAACTATTTTTTAAAAAATAATAAAAAAATATGTGTTTTTTATGAAAATTTTTCATTTTTTAAAACGTTTTTTTGCAAATTTAAATTTTTTGCCATATTTTTCCAACAAGCACTGTCATATCATCTGGCGCCTTGTTGTTACATTTTTCAAGACAGATTTTTAAAATCATGTCTGCAAGTTGCTGCGGGTTTTTTGATTTAAAGTTGTTTATGGCTGTTTTTAAATAATCCAAATTTCCTATGGCATCAACCACCCCATCAGTAACCAAAATTATCATGTCACCATCATTAAGCGCAAAACTTTTTAAGTTAGGATTGACGTCTTTTAAAATCCCCAAAGGAAGCGATCCTGCTTGAATTATTTTTGTTTCCTGCTTTTGTTTTAAAAATCCAACTGGTGCACCTAGTTTTAAAACATCACAAGCGCAAAGTTTAAGATCAAAAACACAAACATCTAGCGCACCAAAATTTTCTTCATCACGAAGTGACAAAATGGCGTTCACATTTTCTAAAATAAGATTAGTGTCAAATCCTGCTTTGTAAAATTTTTCAATAAGTTCTAAAGCAAGATCACTCACTTTGCTTGCGTTTTTGCCACTTCCCATTCCATCACAAAGCGCCATCATAACTTTGTCTTCACAAATTCTAAAAACAAGATGATTGTCGCCACTTGTGCTGCTTCCATTTTTCAAAGCTCCACAACACCCAAAAACAACATCAAAAAACACTTTAGGAATTAAAGTTAATGCAGAAAAACCCGACTTTGAAGAATCCTCAACATTTTTTAATTCCATTTGTTTTCCAAGAATTTTGCTCACAATTTTTGAAATTAAAGGCGGATTAACATCTTTGTTTTTTACTATTAAAGTAGTATCGCAAAGTTCCTGCTCTGAAAAATTTAAAAGCACCTCTGAGCACAAGATTTGATTTAACAAAAGTTCTTCTTTTATCATTTCTTCTTTTTCTATATTAAAAACAATTTTTGTGTTAGCCATGCAAGAAAGTGATTTTAATATTTTTGACACACCAAAAAGTTCATTTGCAATCATCATTCTAGATGAATCAACACTATTTTTTGTAACACAAAAATTTTGATATTCATTTGCAATAGCATTAATTGTTTGAACAAAAAGTGTTGACTTTAGACAATTATCACCCAAATTGGCTGG
>CAMVKM010000029.1 GCA_947168085.1 uncultured Clostridia bacterium
TAGGGCTTTTTTTTAAAAAATCAAAAAACACAGCCGGGTGTTCGTGCTTTTTTGAACTAAAATAGGTCAATTTTAGATTCAAATTTTGTTATAATTTAATTAAAAAAATTGGTTTTTGACAAAATGTTTTGCGTTCTTTTTATTTTATTAAAAAATTATAAACAAAAAAAAGAGCACACACTGCTCTTTTAAATTATTGCATCAGCAAAACTATCAGCATCAAAAGCTTCTATGTCTTCAAGGCCCTCACCTGTGCCCACAAACATAACTGGTTTTTGATACTCTTCGGCAATGGCCACAACCACTCCACCTTTTGCTGTTCCATCAAGTTTTGTTAACACAAGACCATCAACACCAATTGCCTCATCAAAATACTCAACTTGGCTTAATGCGTTTTGACCTGTTGTTGCATCAAGCACCAAAAGTTTTTGATAGCAAAATGGCCAATTTGAAGCAACAATACGAGAAATCTTTTTAAGTTCTTCCATAAGCCGCACTTTGTTGTGAAGTCTTCCGGCTGTGTCAACAATAACAACATCAATATTTTTTGCTTTTGCACTTGTAATTCCATCAAAAACAACACTGGCTGGATCAGAGCCTTCATTGTTTTTTACAATTTTTGTGTTGTTACGTTTTGCCCATTCACTTAACTGATCTGCTGCTGCTGCTCTAAATGTGTCTCCTGCCACAAGCAAAACACTTTTTCCTTGTTCTTGATAGTAATTTGCAAGTTTGCCAATTGTTGTGGTTTTTCCCACACCATTAACACCTGCAACCATAACAAGAAGAGGATAAGTTGTGTCCGGTGCTGGGTTTTTTCTTAAAATGTCTGCAATAACATTTTTTAATGCTTCCTTAACCTGATCTTGTGTTCTAAGTTTTTCTTTTCTTGCTTGCAAACGAAGTTCTTCAACAATTTTTTCGGATGCAGCAACACCCACATCAGCAGAAATTAAAATCATTTCAAGTTCATCAAAAAAATCATCATCAAGTTGCCCTTTGCTGGCAATTGCCATAATTTTGTTTCCAATGGCATCTTTAGTCTTTTTAAATGCATTTTTAAGTTTTGAAAAAAATCCCATTATTACTCCTTTTTGGCAGGTTTTGACTCTGCTGTTTTTAGTGCATCAGAAAGTTTTACTGACACAATTTTACTAACACCTTGCTCTTCCATTGTTACACCATAAAGTGAGTCTGCAAGTTCCATTGTTGGCTTACGGTGAGTGATGACAATAAATTGTGTGTCTTGTGCAAAATTGTGAAGATATTTTGCAAAACGCTGAACATTGGCATCATCAAGAGCTGCTTCAATTTCGTCAAGCAAACAAAATGGCATTGGTCTTAATCTTAAGATTGAGAACAAAATTGCAATGGCTGTAAGTGCTTTTTCTCCACCAGACAAAAGTGTTAAGTTTTGAAGTTTTTTGCCTGGAGGCTCTGCAATGATATCAACACCAGCCGTTAAAACATCTTCACCTTCAGTTAAAACAAGACGAGAGTTTCCACCACCAAACAATTGTTTGAAGATAATGCTAAAGTTTGAATTGATTTTGTTAAATGCAACTTCAAACTTTTCGGTCATTTGCGTGTTTAAATCTTTTATGATAACCATAACATCTGCTTCAGCTTTTGTTAAGTCGTCCATTTCTTTTGTTAAAAGATCATAACGCTCTTGCATAAGACGACTGTCTTCAATCGCATTAACATTAACAAAACCGAGTTTGGAAATAGACTTTTTAAGCTCGTTAATTCTTGGAACTGCTGTTTTGTGGTCGTAATCATCACGTCTAAGCAAACTTGCAGTGTTGTATGTGAGTTCATAGTCTTCGTAAATCCTGTCACGCATATTTTCAAGGTTAATGTCAATGTTTCCAAGTTTTGCTTCTTCTTGAAATTGCTTTTCTTGTGCTTTTGCAAGTTCAACATTAAGTTTTTCACGTTCTTCTTCAATTTGTGAAATAATAATGTGAATTTTGTCTTTTGCTTGTTCAAGATCTGCCACTTTTTGTTTAAGGTTAAAGATTTTTTGTTGTTTTTCTTCTAACGCTTTGTCATCTTTTGACTCACCCAAAAGTTTTGCATTTTCCATTGTTGCTTTGTTTTTTGCAAGCAAACTTTGATTTTCATCAATGCTTTCACTCAAATCACCCTGCTCACCCACAAGCCTTGAAATGTCATTTTCAATTGAAGAAATGGCACTTTCATGCATTGCAATTTGAACTTTTAAATCGGTAAGTTTGCCATTAAGTTCATCTCTTTTTTGCCTTAATTGTGCGCCTCTAGTGGTGTCAAGTTTTCCATCACTTGAAATATTTTGATTTTTCCCAAGCTTTTGCATGTTCAAAATTTCTTCATTCACAAATTTTTGTTTTGCTTCAAGTTTTGTCTGCTCGCTTTGGTTTTCCAAAATTTCGTTTTCAAATTCTTTGTTTCTTTCAAAGTAACCATTGTAGGCATTTTGTTTAATTTCTAGTCTAATTTCACAATCGTTAAGTTTTTGAGTTAGACTTTCAATGTTTTTCTCAATATCTTGCAAAAGTGTTGCATACTTCTTTAAAAGTTCTCGTTTTACCAAAATGTCTTTTTGAAGTTTTGTAAGTTTTGTTGCAACTTCCTCTGCTTCACGGTCACGAGAAAGTAAATTGTTGATTTCTGCTTTTTTACTTCCACCAGTAATAGAACCTGCTGGGTTTATGATGTCTCCTTCAAGAGTTACAATTTTAAATGCAAAATGTGAACTTTTTGCAAGATTTACAGCAACATCCATGTTTTCAACAACAACTGTTGCCCCCAACAAGCCTTGAAAAACTGGTTTTAAATTTGCATCATATTCAACAAGATTTGCTGCAATCCCGAAACATCCTTGCGATTTTAAAAGATTTGCAAAACTATCTGGAATGTAGCGTGGTTTTAATGAATTAATTGGCAAAAATGTTGCTCTTCCATAGTTGTGTGATTTTAAGTAGCCAACTAATTTTTTTGCATCATCTTCATTTTTTGTAACAACGTTTTGAACTGCTGAACCAAGTGCCATTTCAATTGCTGTTTCATATTGTTTTGGAACTTTCATAAGTTCTGCCACAACACCAACAACTTTTGATTTTAACTCTGGATTTTTCCCGCTATCAACCAAAAGTTTTCTAACAGTGCCATTAAATCCTTCATATTCAAGTTTCATCTCAGCAAGCATTTTGCTTCTGCTTTCTAAACTTGCTTGATTTCTAACAAGTTCAGCCAAAACATCACGTTCGGTTTGTTCTTCTTCAAGCAGTTCCTTTCTTGAACTTTGGCTTGCAAAAAGTTCTTGCCTTAAGGTTTTTTGTTCAGCTTCTGCTTTCTGCTTTTCATCTAGCGCATCTTTTTCAAGATTTTTTGATGTTTCAAGTTTTTGTTTAAGAACATTCTGTCTTTCTTTTAATTCTTTTAAACGTTCAATTGAATTTGTTTTTTCAAGTTCAAGTTTTGCAAGACGAGCTTTTATGTCTGAAATTTCATCAAGTTTGCTCATCATTTGCGCTTGGGATGAATCTGCTTGTTGTTCTAAAACAGAAAGTTCATCCAAAACATCTGCATAAATATTTTGAATTTCATCAACTTGTGATCTTAAGTTGTTTAAATCGTTTTGTTTTTGTGTTTTTTGGTCTTGCAAACTTAAAAGTTCTTGATTAATCTGCTCAAAGCGCTTTGTGTCTGCTGTCAAATCTTCTTGAATTCTTAATATTTGTTCGCCCAAATAAGTTATTTTTTCTTGAGCCAAACGGTAATTTCCACTTTCTTTTTCAAGAGCAACAGTAAAGTTTAAGATATCTTCACGAATTTGTCCAATTTCTCGGTCAATATCTTTAATGTTTTCCATACTTTGATTGTGCCTTGCAACACTTTCACTAATTTGTTGGTTTTTAAGATTTACTTCTTGAGCATAACCATCAATTTTGTTTTGAATTGCTTCTTTAACTTCGTTTGTTGTGTCGTGTTGATAAAGATAGCTGTTAACTTCCAAAATCTTTAATTCATCACGCAAACTCAAAAACACCTTTGCATCTTCAGCTTGTTTTTGAAGTGGTTTTAAGTTCTTTTCAATTTCAGTCATAATGTCTTGAAGTCTGGTTATGTTTTCTTTGTAACGTTCAAGTTTTCGTTCAGCTTCTTCTTTTCTTGTTTTAAATTTAGCAATTCCGGCAGCTTCTTCAAAAATAGCACGCCTGTTTTCTGGCTTACTGTTAATAATTTCTTCAACTTTTCCTTGTCCAATAATCGAATAACCATCACGGCCAATTCCACTGTCATGCAAAAGATTTGTAACATCTTTTAAAAGACATGGTGTTCTGTTAATGGCATACTCTCTTTCTCCTGATCGATAAAGTTTTCGAGATATAACAACTTCATCATAATCTGTGTTAAAGATTTTTTCAGCGTTATCAAAAACAAGCGAAACTTCACAAAACGAAAGTGCCTTTCTGTTTTGGCTGCCTTTAAAAATTACATCTTGCATGTTTGAACCACGAAGTGATTTTGCGCTTTGTTCACCCAAAACCCAACGAATTGAATCGGCAACATTACTTTTTCCACAACCATTTGGTCCAACAATTGCTGTTATTCCTGGATTAAAATCTATCTTTAGTTTGTCTGCAAATGATTTAAAACCACTTACTTCTAGTCTCTTAAAACTCATATTATCCCCTTGTTTTTTAATGTTTGCTTAGCAACTTCCATTTCTGCAACCTTTTTTGAAATGTTTGTTGAAATTGCACCTGGCTCATTATCAATAAAAATTTGGATGGTAAAAGCCCTTTCGTGTGGCTTACCTTCTTCTTTCAAAACTTTGTATTGCACTTTTTTGCCTTGCTTTTGCATTTCTTCCTGAAGCATCGACTTAAAGTCTTTTGTTGCAACAACTTTTTTCTGTGCGTTTTGCTTGTCTATGCCAAGTTTGTTTAAGCACCAACCACAAGCTGTGTGAAAATTGCTGTCCAAAAAAATTGCTCCCAAAATTGCCTCAAACAAATCGGCCTTAACACTTGCAAGATTTGAAAGTTCATGGCTATTACCTTCAACAACTCTTAAGTGACAAGCAAGTTTCATTTTGTCAATTGCTTTAGACAAATTGCTTTCATCAACCAAATTGCTTCTCATTTTGGTTAAAACGCCTTCACGCTCCTTAAAGTTTTCAAATAAAAACAATGCAACAGCAACTCCTAAAACAGAATCACCCAAAAACTCAAGACGCTGATTGCTTTTTTCTTTAAAGGTGTTTGCAAAAGTGATGTGTGTTAGTGCAATTTCAAGCAGTGATCTGTCTTGAAATTTGTAGCCAAGTTTTTGCTCAATTTTGTCAAAATCTGGCGCAAGTTTTGTTTTTTCAATCATTTTCTGCCCCACTTGGTTGCGATTTATCTAAATTTTCAACTATTTCAGCCTTTTTTTCAAGTTCTTCAAGTGAAATTTTTGCAATTTCATTTTCAACAATTGTTGGAATATCACATTTTGCAACAACCATTGCTTGTTCAATAGCACTCAAAAATCCCTTTTGTTTTGATGAACCATGAACTTTAATCACAACACTTTTTGTCCCCAAAAGTACTGAACCACCAAACATTTCATAGTCAAATTTTTTAACAAGCCCTTTTAATGACTTTTTCAAAAATAAGGCCCCAATTTTTCCGGAAAGACTAGACAAAAGCGCCGTTTTCATTTCTTTTAAAAGGGTTTTGCAAGCACCTTCGGTTGCTTTTAATGCAACATTTCCAGCAAAACCATCAGCAACCACAACATCATAGTTTCCACTCATAATGTCTCTTGCTTCCATGTTCCCAACAAAATTGATGGGTAGTCTTTTTAAAAGTGGCAAAACTTCCTTGCAAAGTTCGTTGCCTTTTGCATCTTCTGTTCCAACGTTAAGTAACGCCACTCTTGGCTTTTGAACTCCCAAAACTTTGTGCATATAAATGTGTCCCAAAATTGCAAACTGAACCAAATTAATTGGTTTTGTGTCCATGTTTGCTCCCGCATCAAGCAACAAAACTGGTGTTCCTTTTGATGTTGGCAAAATTGGAGCAAGCGCTGGTCTGACAACTCCTTTGACTCTGCCAAGTTTTAACACAGCGGCACTCAAAATTGCTCCTGTGCTTCCTGCAGACAAAAAGGCACCATACTCATCGGGCTTTGACTTAAGTTCTTCAATAGCTTTTACAATGCTGCTGTCTTTTTTTGTTCTAATTGCTTCAACTGGTGCTTCATCACAACTAATAATTTCTCTTGCATCAATAAAATCAAGCCTTGCAACATCATATTTTTTTCCTGCAAGTTTATCTTGCAAAATATCTTTTTTTCCAACCAATGTAATTTTTAGATCTTTGTGATTAAAAAGGGCCACAAGCGTTGCATTAACAATTTCATCTGGACTGTTGTCTCCACCAAAAGCGTCTATCAAAATTTTCATATACAGCAATTTTCCTTTTTTATGTTCTGCTTTGATTATAACACATTAAAAATTTTTAAGCAACAAAATTAAGGCAAAATCATGCAAAAATTAGCACTAAAACCAGCATTTATTAGCAAAAAACACAAAAAAAACACTCTACAAAAGAGTGTTTTTTAGTGCCCAACAACACTAACAGTGCCGTTTTCTATGTTAAATGGCAAAATTGTCCAAGAAATTACGGCAAAATTCATGCCGTTTGCAAACACAAAATTGTTTTGGTATTCTTCTTTTAGGTAAACAATAAAAATGTATGTTCCTGCCCTAAGAGCCTGTGTGTTTCCGTCCAAAATCATTTTTGTAGAATCAAAGTTTTGCAAAACACTTGTAATGTCTTGCGTTGTGCCAGTAAATGTTGTCTCGTTGTTTGCAAGATTTAGGCTTGGATTTGCAAGAACTTGTTTTGCAATAGTCCATGCAACTTGTTTTGATGCTGCCCCATCACTAAACTGATAGTTTGCTGTTGGCGTAAAAGTTGCTTTGTAGATTCCTGCATTTGTGCCACTAACTTCACCCCCAACTGTTAATTTGTTGGTGTCATAAGCAGTCCAAGAAACATTTTGTGAATTACTGTTATAAGTTAATGTCCCACTTTGGCTTGGCAACGCACTTGCATCAATGCTTGCTTTTGCTATTGTCCACTCAAATTCCAAAACATTGTTTGTAGAATCGCTCCATTGATAGTTTTCATTTGGCTCAAAGCAAATTTTGTAGGTTCCAGCATTTGTTGCCATACGAGTTCCTGTTAAAGACATTTTTGATGGGTCATAATTTGCAATTGTTGGAGTTTTTGCAACGGTTTCTGCAAAAACCAAATTTGTGGCTGTAACTGTTGGTTTGGTTAAACTTGCTTTGTTAATTGTCCAATTTAATTTGATTGGCGCAACAGTGCCATCTGCCCACTTGTGAGTGGCTGTGTCTTTTAAAGCAATTGTAACAGAATATGTTCCAGCAGCACTTACCTGCTCAACTCCTGTGATTTCCATGTCGGTTGAACCAAACCCGTCAATCAAACAATTTTGCAATGCTTCGTTGTAGGTGTAGGTGTAAGAAGTTAAAGTTGGCTTTGTCAGTGCAAACATAAGTTCAGGGTATTGACCATTTTTAAATTTCCACTGCGTTGTGGTCCAAGTGTTGGCAAAGTTGCCAGGCTTTGTGTTGTCTGCTGTAGATTGCATGCTTGCTGTTGGATAAGTTGAACAACCTGTTTCTGTGTAAGTTCCACCATCTCTTCTTCCATAAATATTGGCTGTAAGTGAAGAATCACCATAACAATTTGTTAAAACAACATTACCATACGATTTGTTATATTGTTTTCCAAAAATATTTCCACAACAATGTGATCCAGAAAGTTTTGATGCGTTATAGCAATAAGAAATGTTTACTGTTGTAGTTGCTGTGTAATCACTACCATTTAAAAGACCTCCAACAATACCACCAGTAACATTTGCTGACACATATCCACGGTTATAACAATAAGAAATTGTCATTGCTCGATTTGTGTATCCCAAAACACCACCCGTAGAAGTTCCATTAGGATTTCCTGTAATTGTTCCATAATTGCAACAAAAACTTAATACCGAATTTGAAGCATTAAAATTAGCTACAACACCACCACAATCATGATTTGATTTAACAGGACCTTTGTTACAACAATATTTAACTGTAACTGCAACACCTGCAGCAATATATCCAATAACCCCACCGGCAGGATTACTTTCACTAGTAACACTTCCTTCATTGGTGCAGTTAAGAATTTGAGCTGGACCAGTAACATATGAACAAACACCCCCAGCTCTTGCTGATGAGGCAGAAGTTGAAATACTTCCTGTGTTTGTGCAATTTTGAATTGTTGAAACTCTTGAGGCATGCGCATCAAATCTTCCACAAATCCCACCAGAATCTACTGAACCAACAACATCCCCAGAATTGTGGCAATTATAAATGTTGCAACTTGAATTTCCGTTCATCATTCCCAAAATTCCACCATGATCACCAGTTGTTACTGAAAGTTTTCCTGAATTTGTGCAATTTTTAATTGATGCAGTAACACTTAATGGGGCTGTTGTTCCATAAACATAGCCGACAACACCCCCTGAACGAGCCGTCCCAACAATTTCACCATAGTTATGACAATTATCCACAAAAAATCTTGCTTCATTATCATTTGCTGGATAAAACATTCCAACAATTCCTCCACATTCAAATCCAGAACCATTGATTTTTGCATTGTTGTAGCAATTTTCAACTACTGCTAGTGTTGATGCTCTTAACAGACCGCAAATTCCACCCGTATAATTAACTCCAGTAATTACACCAGTATTGTAACAACCATAAATTTCAACACTGATTGCAGTTGTGGTGCAATCTGCAACTATTCCAGCATTCCGACTACCAACACCCGTTACTGTACCTGTGTTATAACAACCTGACGCAAGAAATTGAGCATCGCTATGAACATAACCGACAACACCACCACATGATCCAACAGTGTTTTTTATGTTGCCAGAATTGTAACAACCATAAAGTGAAACTTTTTCTCTTGCCGTACCAACAACACCACCCAAAGAAGAATTTGTTATTACTGAAGCTGTCACAGCACCTGTGTTATAACAATTTTTTAAAGTTATGCCACTTCCTAACCATCCATGAAAATAACCAGCAAAACCACCACAATCCCATTGTCCATTAAAAGTACAAGTGCCAGAGTTGTAACAATTTTCAAAATAACACATTTGTTGTACATGACCAACAAACCCCCCTGATGTTGCGCCAGAAGCAACGACAGCACCAGTGTTACGACAGTTTTTAACGACAACACTAACTGACTGCAAATTACCAAAGCAACCACCAACTAAATTTACTCCAGTAATTTTTCCTGTGTTGTAACAATTTTCAATGTAAGTCACACAAGAGCTAGAGTTGTCACGACCAATAATTCCTCCAGTATAAGCAGAACCAGTGTTTGTAATTGTTGCAGTGTTGTAGCAATTTTTTATAGTCAAACTTGTTGTTGCCGCACCAATACAACCAATTAAACCACCTACAGAATTAGCTGAACCACCAGAAAGTATTGAAACAGAAACCGTTGCTTTGTTATAACAATTTTCAATAGAATTATTTCCACGAGTAATTGCCAACAAAGCAGAAATAGGACAATCAGACATGTTTGTTCCAGTTACACTTCCACTTTCAATTCCAAGGTCTTTTATGTAACCACCATTAATACGGCCAAAAAGCGCAATACACTTACTAGTTTGGCTGTCGTAACTAATTTTTAGGTTTGTAATTTTTTTGCCATTACCATTGTAACCACAACTCCAATTTGTGTCACTCATGTTAATTGGCGTCCAGGGTTTGCTGGCAAGGTCAATATCAACAGTTTGTTTGAAGTATTTTCCATTAAAAGAACTGAAATTTACACTAAGATATGCCAAATTTTCAGGGCTTTCGATTAAATAGGGGTCACTTTCGGTGCCCTTGCCATGAGTGAAGGCGGCAGCATTACCAGACCACGCTGCTGTGGAAGGAGCATCAACGGGAGAAACTACTTCCAAATTTTTTTGTGTTTGGGTTAAATTAACAACTAAAAGCCCCCCCCCCGCAAGGGTTAGAGCAAAAATTACACAAACTAAAATAGTTTTCCAATTTTTCAATGCAAAACTCTTAAAACTTTTGTTTGTTTTCATAATTTCCCCTTTTTTTCTTTCATTTTACAATTAATTTGTGCAAAAGTCAAGCAAATTTTCATAATTTGGCAAAAAAATCAACATTTTTTGTGGATTAAAAACAATTTTCCAACTTAACAAAAAAAAAGACCAAAATTGGTCTTTTTTTAGTGCATTTCAACATTGTGATAAACATTTTGAACATCGTCATTTTCTTCAAGATTGTCAAGCATCTTAAGAAAAGATTCGTATTTGTTGTCTTCAAGTTTGATTAAATCGGTTGGAACTTGCTCAATTTCGGCACTTTCAACCTTAAGTCCTGCACCTTCGGCAGCCGCTTTTATGGTTTGAAGAGTTGAAACAGCACCATAAATTGTGAAAATGCCATCGCCATCATCTTCAACATCATCAGCATCAGCATCAAGAGCAAGCATTGTGATTTCATCTTCAGTTTTTCCTGGAGCATTTACCACAACAACTGCTTTTCGGCTAAAAAGAAAAGCAACTGAACCAGGGCCAGCAAGTGAACCACCTGCTTTGTCTAAAATGTGGCGAATGTCTGAAGATGTTCGGTTTTTGTTGTCAGTTACGATGTCACAAATAACTGCACTTCCGCCTGGACCATAACCTTCATAGGTTAATTCTTCATAGTTTACAGTGCCAAGTTCTCCAGAGGCCTTTTTGATTGACCTTTGGATGTTGTCATTTGGCATGTTATTTGACCTTGCTTTTGCAATAACTGTTGCAAGACGTGGGTTGTTGGCTGGGTCTGGACCCCCATTTTTTACTGCAATTGCAATTTCACGACCGATTTTTGTGAAAACATTTCCACGAGCAGCATCAGTTTTTGCTTTATCTCTTTTTATTGTGGCCCACTTACTGTGTCCTGACATAAAATCACTTCCTTTTAAATTTTTTATTTGTTAGACAAAAGATACATTAAAATTCCACCTGAAACAGCCACATTTAGGCTTTCAACCTGATTTTTCATTGGTAAACTAACTTTTTTGAAATTCATTTGTTTAAGATCATCACTAAGTCCGTGGCCTTCGCTGCCTAAAACCAAGCCAAAAGGCTGTTTAACTTCAAAATTGTTAAAAACACTTTGACCCTCCATTGATGCTGAAAAGATTTCAAAATTCTTAAATTTTTTTAAATCATCTTTTGTTATTTCAAAAATGTCAGCGTCAAAAATTGTTCCCATACTTGAACGAATTGTTTTTGAATTTCTAAAATCCACACAATTTAGTGCATAGATTTGAAAATCACAAGCAACAGCGCACCTTATGATTGTTCCAAAATTGCCAGGATCACTTAAATGATCCAAAATTAAGAAATTTTTTGTTGGAAGCACGAATGGCTTTTTTTCCATTTTTGCCACAGCAACAATTCCTTGTGGAGTTTTTGTTTGACATAATGTTTCTAAGCAAAACTCAGGCATTTTGTAGATTTTGCAATTAAACTTTTCTGGAAAATCTTTGCTTTGGCAAACAGCCTCAAATTCCGCACCCCTTGAGTAAGCATCAAACACCAAGCGCTCGCCTTCAAGAAGCACCAAATTTGTTTCATCAACAAACTTTTTTTGTTTTAGTTTTGCCCAATTTTTTAATTTTTGGTTGTCTCGGCTTTTTATTTCTTCCATTTTTGTCCTTTAATAGTGAAAAAGCAAAGATAATTCTTTGCCTTTAATTTAATTATTTTGCTGCTTTTGCTTTTGCTACAAGTTCAGCAAAAGCATTTGCATCATTTACTGCAATGTCAGCCAAAACTTTGCGGTTTAGGTTGATGTTTGCTTTTTTAAGTCCGTTCATGAAAACGCTGTAGCTGATGTCATTTTGACGACATGCTGCGTTGATACGAACAATCCAAAGACTGCGCATTGTGCGTTTTTCAAGTTTACGACCAACATAAGAATAGTTTCCTGATTTTCTTACTTGTTGTTTTGCAATTTTAAAAGCTGTGTGTTTAAGGCCAAAGTAACCTTTTGCTTTTTTAAGAATTGCATTTCTCTTTTTTATTGCGTGTTGTCCATTTTTAATTCTCATTTTGTGATACCTCCATTAAACGCCAAGTGCTGTCTTGATTTTTGGAGCATCTGCTTTTGAGACTTGTTCTCCGTTTCTAAGACGCATTTTTCTTTTACTTGTTTTGTTGGTCATTTTGTGACCAGCATTTTGACAGCCTCTTTTAATTACGCCATTTTTGTTTGCACGAAAGCGCTTTTTTGAAGCATTGTTTGATTTCATTTTTGGCATGATTTGTTTTCTCCTTGTTTATTGTTGTTGTTTGTTTTCAGTTTTGGGAGCAAGCATCATTGTGATTACTGTTCCACCAAGTGTTGGCTTTTGCTCAACAACGCAATCGTCTTGAAGCATTTCATAAAACTTGTTCATGTTTTCAACACCTTGATTTGCAAAACCTGCAAGACGTCCACGAACACCTTTTACTAACACTTTTACTTTTGCGCCAGACTGCAAAAACTTGCGAACAATTTTTGCTTTGAAAAGCATGTC
The DNA here is from genome assembly GCA_947168085.1 of uncultured Clostridia bacterium. Lineage (GTDB taxonomy): Bacteria > Bacillota > Clostridia > Christensenellales > UBA1242 > UBA7584. The sequence continues at coordinate 12,660 of CAMVKM010000029.1, forward strand.
ATGTTCTTCAATTCGCATACTAAGTTCCATTGTTTTTGTTTCAATGGCTTTTTGTTTTTTTCGAGCTTCTTTTTCTTTTTTCTGAGCTTCGAATTTGTATTTTCCATAGTTCATAATTTTACAAACTGGTGGATTTGCGTTTGGTGAAATAAGTGCAAGGTCAAGCCCAAACTCACTTGCCTTTTCTTTTGCTTCTTTTAAACTGCAAATTCCAAATTGTTCTCCTTCTGGTCCAAGCAAACGAACTTGCTTTGCAACAATTTGATCATTTATTGTTAACTCTTTTATAATGTTAACCCTCCCAAAAAAATTTTCAACAAAAAAGAAGTGAGTACATAATATACCCACTTCAAAATATGTAAAATGTTTTTTTAAAAAACCCTTTTTAAACATAATTTTTTCAACCAATCTAGGAATCCCGACTGGTGAGAAGTGAGCACTTCTTCTTTGTTACGAGTTATATTCTATCATAATTTTTTTAAAAAACTTTTAGGTTTTGCTCAAAAATGCTTTGAAAAAAAGTTTGCGCGGGTAAATTGTTTGGACTTTTGATTATTTTTAAGGTTTTTGGAAAGTTTTCGATAACAATTTCCAAAGTGTTTAAGGTGTTTGTGCTAATATTTGCAATTTTTGTGCAAGAATTGCCATTTTCCACAAAAATTAGATTTAATTTAAAATCAAGAACAAGTGCATTTTCTTTTGGTTCTAAGCTTGTAAGCAAAAACTTTAAAAGTTCATTTAAATTTTCTTGTTTGCCCAAAATTTTCTCATTAGACAAAAGCCTGCAAAGTTCTTGCCACTTTTTCTTTAAAAAACTTAACCTAAACTCCAAAAAACTTTCCAAATTTAAATTTGATTTTAACTCAAGCATTTTTAAAGTTAAAGCGTTTTCAAGTTCAAGGTCAAAATATGTAAAAACCTTTAGCAAAACATCATTTAAGGCAGAAAAAAACAAATGTGATTTTAAATAATCAAACTTCATGTGTTTGCTTATGACACTGGACAGTTCAATCTTTAGTTTTGTCTGAAACAATTTTGCTTTTTCTTTTGGGCAAGCCAAAATCAAAACACTGTTTTTTGCTGTGTTTGAAAATGTTTGAATCCCCCCAACTTCGCAAATTTTTTGCTTTAGGTTTTCAGACAAAATTTCAAGAAGATGTTTGTTTTTTAAGTTTGCAACAACACAAAATTCCCACATTAAAGTAACTCCTTTTGC
>CAMVKM010000030.1 GCA_947168085.1 uncultured Clostridia bacterium
ATGCTTGTTGGAAGTGCAACACTTGGAACAAACATAGAAAACTGTCAAATCATACTCAATAGCTCACTAAATATTCCTAATGAAGCTGAAAATATTGAAGTGAATTACAGTGTTAAATCAAGTATAGAAGATTTTAGAACAGGTATCATTGCAGGTTCATTGAGCGATGGTTCTTATGTAAATGGAACAAAAGTTTGTAGTGGAAATGTTGGAATTAACAATAATGAAGTGAAAAAAGAAATATTTCAACCATAAACTACACTATAACAAATAATACTGATAGCACAAGCGATACTGAAAATCTAAAATATAGAATAGGTGGATTAGTTGGACAAATAAGCAATAGTATTATCAGAAATGCTGAATTTGACAATGTGAAGTTAAAGATTGATAAGAAAAACAATTCAACAGATACACGTCAAAAAGATGTATATTTTGGTGGAGTTGTTGGAAAAGCCGAAAGTGTTGGTTTTGAAAACAACAAAGTTAAGTCAATGCAAATTTCAAATAACACAACTTTGGCTATGAACATTGGAACCACAACCACACACATTGGTGGAATTGCTGGTTTTGCAAATTCAAAGGTGATTTTGGCAACAAATGGAGAACTTCAAGCAACAAACAAACTAGAAAATTGTTTTGCAAATGTTTTGTTTAACATCAATGATCATGAAGGAAAAGACAACATTTTGTTTGTTGGTGGCCTTGTTGGTGAATATGCTGTAAAACAACAAACAACAACCAAAAAAGGTTCAAACAACTATGAATTGTTTAAATTAAATTACACAACAGGAACAATCAACATTTTGGGTAAAGATGTGCCAGTTATCAGTGGTCCATTAGACTATCCAAGCAACAAACTTTATGCCGCTGGAATGATTGGAAAACTAAGTGGAAGCGTTGCTGCAAGTGACTATTCTGAAACAGAACTTTTAAATGCTGCGTTTAGCTTTGGAAAAAGCGCAAATGATGTAAATGTGTTTGTAAACAACCATCATCACGAAGTTTATGCCGGCGGAATTGCTGGATTTAGTAATGTGGCATTAAGCAATTGCTTTAACTATGGAACAATTTCAAACAATGACCAAGAAGATTCAGTAGATGGACAAGCATTTAGCTATGTTGGTGGAATTGTTGGAAAAGCAACAAGCACACTTTTTGCTGCACACAGTTTTGGTGCTGTGTTTGGAGCAAATCAAATGTTTGCAAGACCACTTGGAGAAGACACTACAACATGGATTGAAAGAAACAATGTTGGCGCAATTGTTGGTTTGTCAACAGCAGCTCAAGCCTTGAGTGGTGCAGAGTACTGCCTTGACTTGGTGGGTGTTTTGCAAGAAAATCACTTAACAAGCACATTACAAAAACTTTCACTTGACGATGTGTTTAAGTTTGAAGATGGTGAAATTGTTTACAGAACAGTGGAAGACAACACTTTGCATTTGCCATACTTTGCTGTGTTTGAAGATTTTGTTAAAAATTACAGTTCAAATGTTTTTGCAACAATGGCTTCAACAGAGCAACAACTTAAAGATGCTTTGAATGATGACACAAATCCTTACAAAACAATTATTTTAGACAAAGATGAAATTTCACAAGCGTGCCTTAATGTTGGCGGCAACATCAACATTAAAAATGTTTCAAGAATTGTTGGTTTAGGCACAATCTTAAAAACTTCAGCAGCAATCTTTGTTGAAGTGCCAAAAAACACATTGATTTCAGGAATTGTTGTTACGGCTGATTTGCTTGAAACAGCAAATGCAAGTTTTGGTGCATTAACAGTAACAAACAACGGCTCAATTGTTAACTGTGTTGCAGGAATGCTTCCATCAACAATTGAAAGTTCTGACACAATTGCGGCAAATTCAAACATGTTAGACCAAGAAACCTTTGAAAACTTAACAGCAAAGCTAAATATCAGAATTTCTGGTTCAAATGTCAATGTTGGAAGCCTTGTTGGCTTTAACAATAACCTTGTTTTGGGATGTTGGAGTTATGCTGACATTGAAATTTTGGAAGGAACTTCTGGTTATGTTGGTGGACTTGTTGGAAACAACTGTGGTTCAACATCTTATGGCTACAGCATGGGAAGAATTGTAAACCTTACAAACTCTGCCGACTTTTACTTGGGTGGAGTTGTTGGACATTGTGCTCAAAACGCAAAACTAAAACAATTGGGAGCATTTGTTGACATTTCTTCAAAAACAAACTATGGAGCATCAGTTGGTGAAATTGTTTTGTCTGCTGGTGATGACAGACCACATTCAACTGTTGTGTCTGCTATTGTTGCGGTTACTGATTTATCTAAACTTGATGATGAAGCATCAGGAAAAGGTGACAGAGATAGCAAGTTTGTTTTAAGCAAAGGTTATGCAGATAGGAAAAAACTTTTTGGCAGTGACCAATTAAATAGCAACTTTTTCTCAATTGACACAGGGGCAAACGACCTCAACCTTAACTATGGTCTTCCATTCCTAAATCTTGGAACAAGTGCAATACAAAACTACAAAAACAGCACATCAGAGATGCAAGACATTAGATTTACAGGAGACGGCCTAAATACTCCTTATGAAGTAGAAAACTTTACTACATTAAAGCGTATTCAAGAAAAAGCTTACTCCAGCAGAAAATTTGCCTTAACTCGAGACATTGTTGCTCATTCACAAATTTCTTCAAGTGCAAGTGGAACAATGTTCTCACTTGATGGAAACTACAAAACAATTTTTATTGACCAATTAACAGATGGTTATGTTGATGGAACTGGCAACAAAGTTAGCACAAACAACTTCACACTGTTTAACCTTGTGCTTTGGGAAGGAAAAATTGAAAGACTTAAATTAAAAATTAATGAAACAAGCGAAGTCAAACCAAGCTCAAATGCAGTTGTTGCTCCACTTTTGAAAACAATTGCTCAAAATGGTGGACAAGCAAAAATTGAAAATTGTGCTGTGTTTGGTAACATTAAGATAACAGGAAACGGCAGTGGAACAGTTGGCGGTCTTGTTGGAAACTTTAATGGTGGTGAAATTTCACAATGTTGGACTGATGTTAGATTTGAATTAGATGGAATTTCATCAAAAAACAGTTACAAACTGGGTGGACTTGTTGGAAGTTTAGGAACAAACACAACAATTGATCAAAGTTTTGCAAGTGGTCCAATTGTTGTTAACAACAGTAAAAATGTTGTTGTTGGTGGACTTGTTGGAATTGTTAACATAAATACAAAAACAACAAAGACAACTCCAGTAACAATTTCAAGTTCATATTTCTCTGGTGTTACAAAACATCAACCAGAAATTAGTCAAATTAGTTTTGATGATCAAAGTTCAGGAGTTTTTGGTGCACTTGCAGGAAAACTTGGTGGCAACACAGCATCAAATCACTATGACATTTTGACAGCCAACAACAAAACAAATGAAGTGTTTAATGTAAAAGACTTCTTCTTTGCTGGACAATTGCCAAAATTTGAAACAGATTTAGACAGCAACATGTTCACAAATGTTTTGTTTGGTTATGTGTTTGAAGCTGAGTATGTGACACGGCAGCCAGTTCAAGGACATTATGAGCCAGGTTTTTGGAAGTATAATGGTGGACTTACTTTTAATGGCAAAATGTTTGAAAATGTTTACGTTCTTTGTCCATCTTCACTAAATGATTCAAGTTCAAGCAGCCCAGACCTTTACTACAAAGTTGTGGTAACAAACTCAACCTACAATGGAATTTCGGGCATTTCGTTTAACAATTCAACAGAAATTTCTATGGAAGGATTTAAAAAGTTTGCTGGTTACAAACCTTATCTTGAATCAACAACGCCACAAGACAGGCAAGAAGATTCATTTAACTTTGAATAACAAAAAAATCTTATGGATTTTTCCATAAGATTTTTTTTAATCTAACGCAAACAAAAATTTGATTGCAGAATTTAAAAATGTGCCATTGGCAATAAGTGTGTCCACAACGCCCAAAACATTACTTTCTTTTATTGGTCCAACATTGCTGCAGTCTTCGCTGTTTGTTCGGTTGTCTCCCAAAGCAAAAATGCATCCTTTTGGAATTGTTATGGCGCCACTTTCATCAATTTCAACATCCCAATAATATTTGTTGTTTTGAAATTTTGTGGCACAAGTTTTTGAATCTTTGTGATCTTTTTGCGGGTCGTCGGGGTCTTTTAAAGTGTAGTTTTCTTCCAAAACCTGTCCATTTAGTGTTACAACAAGTTTTTGATTTGTGTTGTTCCATTCAATGTTAAGTTTGTCGCCTTCTTTTGCAATAACACGCTTAATTACATGTGGGTGTTGTGTGTCATGGTCGGCAAAATTTAGAATAATAATGTCACTTCTTTTTGCTGTTTGAAATTTGTTGTAAAGAACAATGTCATATTGTTTGTGTTTTACATAAGTTTTGTTAATTGTTGGCTGCATTGAAAGACCTTCAACAACTTTTAGGCTGTGACTTATGCAAAACCAAAGAAAGCTTGCTGCAACAACAAGCAAAAGGCATGCCAAAATTCTGTTAAAAACATCAAGTTGTTTTTTCCCTTTTGGCTTTAATATAGCTCCATTTTCTTCTAAAAAAAATTGTTTTTTCATAAATTTAACTAATACATTTATATTTTAACACACAAAATTTTTTTTTGCAACAAAAAAGGAGCATAAAAAACTCCTTTTTGCTTTTGTGTGTTAAAAATTAAGAATCATATTCAGCTTTGTAGTTTGCAATGCTTTCTTCAATGATTTTCTTTGCGCTTTCAATGCCTTCTGTTCCACGAATTTCGGTTTCTTTGTTTTGAAGTTCTTTGTAACGTTTAAAGAAATGATTCATTTCATCATAAGTGTGTTGTGGAAGATCATCCATAGTTTTAACATTCTTAAAAAATGGGTCGTCTTTTGCAACAGCAATGATTTTTTCATCCATTTCGCCATCGTCAACCATAACAATCATTCCAATTGGTCTGCAATCAACCAAAATTCCAGGAACAAAAGCTTCACTTGCCAAAACCAAAACATCAAGTGGGTCACCATCTCCACCTAAAGTTCTTGGAATAAAACCGTAGTTTGCTGGGTAAACCATGCTTGTGTAAAGCAAACGGTCAAATTTAATAAGACCGGTTGCTTTGTCAAGTTCATATTTAACTTTGCTTCCTTTTCCAATTTCAATAAATGCTGTAAATTCATCTTTTCCAATTCTTGTTGGATCAATATCATGCCAAATGTTCATAAAAATAACCTCTCTTAAAATTTGTTTACAGTTCATTATAACACATTTATTTTGATTTTGCAAATGAAAATAACAAAAAATATTGACTTTTTTTGCAAAAAATGCTATAATTAATTAGAATTTTAGGAGGTCAAAAATGCCAGTAACAATAACTTTGACACGTGATGCTTTTAACAAAAAGAGAACACAAATGTCGAACAATTTTCACGTTTGGGTTAATGACAGATTGCCAATACAAAACCCAGGAAGCACAATGCTTTGCACAAGTGCTGACACAAAGGGTTTTTTGCAAGAAGGGCTTGTGAATCGAAGAAACTACACTCATTATTTACATGAGTATCAACAAGCAAATGTGCCAATGTTTTTAACATCACAAAGGGCTTTTGATGACGTCAGGGCTGAAATCATGAATTTTGCAAGAACACCTGTTTTAACTGTTACAAATGGTGGCAGTGTTGCGTATGATTCTTTGGGTCATGAAATTTGTGATAAAAGATTTTCATTGACATCAGCCAAAGCACTTAATGATGTGCTTACAAAAATCCAAGAAGGTGTTGTGTGTGTTGGAACAAAACAAGGAACTTTTTCTGACATTAAATCAAGCAGTTTAAAAACAAGTTTGGACCCATTTTTGATGACAACTTTTCATCAGCAAAAATTTAGGCAAGCTTTTTCGCCTTGTGGTAATGTTTCGGGCAGTTTGGGGCAAACAAATCCACAAAGTTACATAACCAACATGAATTTTGGGTGGTCAACAATGGAAAAACACAGGTTTTAGCATTGGTTTTAATGCATTAGAACAATTTTTGGGAATTAAAAAAGGAACGTTTAGAATTAACATTAAATTCAATCTTTTAGTTCCAAGGAATTTAAGCAAAAGACGACAAGTTAGGGCAATTGATATTAAAGTTCAAGAACAGACAACAAAAAATGTGCTAAATCAATTGTTAAATGCTGACAGCAAAGATTGTTATCTTGATGAAGTTGATGTTTCACTAACAAAAAATGGTTTGATTTTTGTTCCTAAAGGTGTTAGCAAACAAGCTGCAATTAACAAATTTTGTGCACAAAAACACGTTAACAACAAAAACATGATTTTGCATGGGGATGACTTTGATGACTTCTTTTTGCCGGTAAGCTTACGTGAACTTGACAACGCAAAAAAACAAGCGGAGCAAGAGGGAAAAAGTTTTGATGCTTTTGAAACATTTTTAAAACTTTCAAAACCAGCTTTGGACGAACAAACATTTTTAAGCAGGGCACTTGCTTACAACATTGATCAAAATCCAACATTTGCATCTTTGATGCTTGAAAAAAAGTTTTCCATGGCAGCCGATGACTACAACAACAGTGTGTTAGAAACAGTTAAGAAGCAACAAATTGATGAAGAAGAACAACAGGCAAAACAAAAACTTGACACGAAGTTTGCTGATCTTGACAATGAATATAAGCAAAAAATTGATGATGAAAAAGATATTGTTAAAAAAAGTGACTTAAAACTAGATTTGGAAGAAAAAAAGGCTGAAGTTCAAAAAGAATTTGATGAAACAATGCAAAAAGCAAAAGAAGAAACTGAAAAACTTACAGTTAAAGACATAAACCCAGAGTTTTTAAAAACAGGAACAACAAACAATGGAAATATGCTTACATTAAAGCATTTGTTTACTGGGTTTACTAATACTATTGCAGCCATAAGGGCGCAAGCTCAGGCACAAAATCCTTCCAGAAACCCTTAAAATTTAAAAAAATTAAAAAATTTTAAAAAATTTGCTCAAAAATGGTTGATATTTTAACCATTTTTTTGTTAAAATATATATGTAGAACAAAAAATAGGGGAGTTTTATGTTTTATTCAAAGGAAGCTTTTGAACTAAGGAAAAAAACATCATCAGACATTTTGGAAGATGAACAAAAGGAAGCTGATGAAGTTGAATCTAGTTCAACATTAAAAAAAGATGACAAATCAAGTTACAAACAAAAGAATGAACAATTTTTGGTTGACATAAAAGAAAAAGAAAAACTTGATGAAATTAGTGAAATAAAAAACAGACAAATACAAAGTTTTGCTGAAAGTTCAGCAGAGTACTACACTATGCCAGCAAAGCATTCAGTTTTGCTTTATGTTTTGCTTGGAATTTTTTTGGTGTTTTTGCTCGCATCTGTTGGCCTTGTTTTGTTTTTTAATCTTTCACAAAACAAAGTGGCAAGTTATGGCTATGATGATATGAAACCAGAATTTTCAAAAGGCACAGTTTTTATGTTTGACCGAGAAGCCACACTTTCTGAAAGCAGTTTGGGAAAATATCTTTTTTACAAAAACAATGATGGCAAAGACGTTTTAAGAAAAATTGTTAGTGTTGACAATCTTGATGATTGGGAAATTAGTTTAAGCACACTAGAAGAAGGAGCAACTCCAGAAATTTTTCACACCGACACAGGCACTGTTTATGGAATGCACACACAAACTTTTAGTGGTGGAATGGGAATTGTTGTGTTTTTTGTGGCTAATTATGGCTATGTTTTGGTTGCTGTTTTCTTTGTTTTGGTTGTAACAGTGTTAATTGTTAGAGGCATTTCAAGCAGAAAAGCAAGTAACAAATTTATGAACAGAATGGATAATGCACGAGCTAGCATAAACAAAAGGCGAAAACAATTATCAGAAGGCGTGCAACAAATGCAAAGTGGCGATGCTAACAACATAGAAGTTTTGAGCGATCTTTTAAATGTTTCAAACAAACTTCCAGGTGAAGAGCGTTTGACAAAAATTAAAAAACAACTTAAAGAAAGACAAGTTAAGCAAGTTGAAAACATTAAATCAAAACCAGAAGAAACTCAGCAGTCAGCTAAGAAAAAACAGGAAGATGATGTTATTAATTTTGTTCGAAACGAAATTGAAAAACAAGAGAAAAATGTTGGACTTTCTGAAGAAGAAATTGCAAAACGCCTTAAAGATGCTGAAGAAACAAACAAAAATATTTAGTTTTAAGAATGCAAGTTTAAAAAAAGACTTGCATTTTTTGTTGCTTTGTGATATAATACACACCAGATTAGCAAGAAATTGCTTTTCCTTGCATTATTAAGATAATGCCGCATAGTCCACAAGGAGGTTTAACACAATGAATAAGTATGAACTTTTGTACATCATTTCAAGCGATGCTGATGAAAAAGCTCGTGATGCTATCATTCAAAAATTTTCAGATATGGTAACAAAAAGTGGTGGAACAGTTGATTCTCTTGAAAAAATTGGAATGAAGAAATTTGCTTACAAAGTTGATGACAAAGCAGAAGGATTTTATGTTTTGATGACATTTACAGCAAATGCTTCTCTTCCACAAGAGATGGAAAAACAAATGCACATCACCGATTTTTTTGTTCGCAACATGTTTGTGCGCTTAGACAAATAAGGAGAAAAGATTATGAACAAAGTTATGTTAATAGGAAATTTGACAAGAGACCCAGAATTGGTTGTAACAAACAGCGGACTTCCAGTTTGCCGTTTTTCGCTTGCAGTAAGCAGACGTTTTGCAAACAGTGAAGGAGTTAGAGAAGCTGACTTTATTCCAATTATTGTTTGGAGAAATCAAGCTGAAAATTGTCACAAATTTTTGAAAAAGGGCAGCAAAGCTGCTGTTTCTGGAAGTTTGCAAATAAGAAACTATGAAACAAACACAGGTGAAAAAAGAATGGCTGTTGAAGTTGTTGCAGATGATGTTGAGTTTGTTGGAGCAAAATTAAGTGGTGATTCATCTGATGATGGAGCATCAATGCCAAAACAGGCAAGTGAAGACACGACAGTTACACTTGAACCAGTTGATGATGGAGATTTACCATTCTAAAAAATTTTTAAAAGGAGAAATGTATGGCAGAGAAAAAAGAAGCTGCAAAAGAAGTTGAAGCAAAAGAACAAGTTCAAGCTCCAGCAGAAAAGGCTGAAAGAAAGCCAAAAGCAGCACCAGCAGAAGGTATGGAGCAAAAAAAACCAAGAAGACCACAACAACGCAGAAAAGTTTGTCAATTTTGTGTTGACAAAGTTAAAGCAATTGACTACAAAGATGTTGCAAAAATCCGTAAGTATGTGACTGAAAATGGAAAAATTGTTCCAAGCAGACAAACAGGAACATGTGCAAAGCACCAAAGAGAGCTTACAAACGCAATCAAACGTGCAAGACACATGGCACTTTTGCACTACAAAGGTGAATAATTAAAAAAGCAAGTGTTAAAAACTTGCTTTTATTTTTTTTATGGTGTATACTCTTATATATAAAGAAAAGGGGAATTCTATGGAAAAACAATATGATTTAGTAATAATTGGTTGTGGTCCAGCAGGCATGAGTGCAGCAATTTACGCAAAAAGAGCAGGCATTAAAGTTTTGATTTTGGAAAAACTTGTGCCAGGTGGGCAAATTTCACTTACTTCAAATGTTGAAAACTTTCCAGGATTTAGCCAAATTGATGGAATGCAACTTGGCAATCTGATGTTTGAGCAAGTGAAAAAATTGGGAGTTGATGTAAAGTTTTGTGAAGTTACAAAATTAGAGCTTTTGGGCAAAACAAAAAAAATTACAACACCAAAAGAGATTTTTACATCAAAATCAGTTGTTTTGGCAATGGGAGCATCACCAAGACAGCTTGGCGTTTTGGATGAACAAAAATTTGTTGGGCGCGGAATTAGCTATTGCGCTGTTTGTGATGGCGCACTTTACAAAAACAAAACTGTTGCCGTTTTTGGTGGTGGGAACAGTGCTTTGGAAGACGTTTCTTATCTGTGTTCTGTTGCAAAACAGGTGATTCACGTAAACAGACGAAGTGAATTTAGGGCAGACAACCAAAATGTTGAAATCTACAACAAACTTGTTTCTCAAAAACCAAGCAAAGTAAAGCAATATCTTGGCTTTGTTGCCGAAAAACTTTATGGCGACAAAGTTTTGGAAAGTGTTGATCTAAGGAATATAACCACGAACGAAATCATAAACATAAAACCAGATGGTGTTTTTGTTGCCATTGGAAGAGTTCCTCAAACGCAAATTTTGGAAAATCAAGTAAATCTTGATGAAAATGGCTATGTTTTGGTTGATGAAAACATGCAAACAAATGTTAAAGGCGTGTTTGCTGCTGGCGACATTACTAAAAAAACATTAAGGCAAATTACAACAGCTGTTGGTGATGGTTCTGTTGCTGGGACATATGCAAGTGATTATGTAAAAAAACTTAAGGTAGGCAAATAATGAAAAAAATTTTTGGAACAGATGGTGTTAGGGGTGTTGTTGGTGACTTGATAACGCCAGTTTTTGCATTAAAACTTGGAAAAAGTGTTGCCAAGTTTTTAAACAAAAAACAAGGCAAAAAAACAGTTTTAATTTGTCATGACACAAGGCTTTCAGCAAAAAATCTTCAAGATGCATTGGTAACCGGACTAACTGATTTTGGCATTGATGTTGTTTTGGGTGGAGTTATGCCAACACCGGCAGTTCATTTTTTGGCAAAAGAAAAAGCTTTTGACATGGCTGTTATGATAACAGCAAGCCACAATCCGGGTGAATATAATGGATTTAAGTTGATTACTGGTGATGGTCTTAAGTTTGATGAGAAACAAGAAGATGAAATAACAAACATCTTTTTTGAAGATGATTTTGGTGTTTTGCCAGAAACAAAGGGCAGTGTGACAGTTGATGACAATTTGATTTTTGAATGGATTAGTTTTTTAAAAGCAAGTGTGGGCGACACTTTTGTTGGCAAAAAAATTGCACTTGATTGTGCGAACGGAGCAAGTTTTTTTGTTGCACCACTTGTTTTTAAACAGCTTGGAGCAGAAGTTGTTGCCATTTGCAACTTTGATGATGGTAAAAACATCAACAAAGATTGTGGAAGCACTCATTTAGAAAAAATTGTTGAAGTAACAAAGCAAAATGGCTGTGATTTTGGTTTTGCTTTTGATGGTGATGCTGACAGAGTGAACGCAGTTTTTGGAGACGGCACAATTTTTGGCGGTGAAGAGTTGATGTTTTGTTGCTTTAGATTTTTGCAAGAAAATGGCATGCTAAAAACAAAACAAATAGTAACTCCAATTGTGACAAATGGCGGAATTGACAAAACTTTAAAAAAAATGGGCTATGAAGTTGTTAGATGTGGTGTTGGTGGAAAAAACATTCAACAAGCAATGATTGAAAAAGGAATTTCGTTTGGAGCAGAAAACAATGGCCATATTGTTTGGGGAGATTTTAACAAATGTTCGTGTGGAATGCTTACGGCGCTGTTTTTAACAAAATTTGCAAAAACACATGACCTTAAAAAAGTTTGTAAAGAACTTGAACTTTTTGAGCAGCTTAATGACACAGTTTCTGCTGATGACAGATTAAAACAAAGTTTGGGCACAGACAAAGCCAAGGAAAAATTTGATAAAACTAAGAAAATGCTTAAAACAAACACCAATCAAAATGCGGTTTTTGAAGGCGTTTCAAGGTTTATTGTCAGGCCAAGTGGCACAGAGCCAATCATAAGGCTTGTTGTTGAAGGCGAAGACAAATCACAACTTGCAAAAGTTATGGAAATTTTGAAAAACATTTTAAAAGAACTTTGATTTGCATAATAAAAGTTAAAACACTTAAAATAACTCCATGAAAAAACAATCGTTTTTTTGTGGAGTTTTTGTTTTGCTTCTTTGTGGCATTGTTGCAAAAGCTTTGGGGGCTGTTTACAAAATTCCACTAACTTTAATTTTGGGTGCAAAAGGCCTTGGAATTTACCAACTTGTTTTCCCCTTGTTTTCGCTTGTTTTAACAATATCATCTTCGGCAATGCCAACAGCAATAAGTGAACTTGTTGCAAAAAGAAAATCAAGTGAAGCTGAAGCAAAGCAAATTCTTAAACTAAGTGTTTGCTTTTTGCTTGTTGTTGGCACTTGTTTTTCTGTTTTAATTTTTTTGTTTTCAAATCACCTTGCTTTTTTGCAGGGCAATGTTTTAGCATCTAACGCATTTAAGGCGGTTGCTCCAACAGTTGTGTTTGCTGGGCTTGTTTCGGCATTCAGGGGTTACTTTCAAGGCAAACTAAACATGGTACCAACGGCGTTTAGTCATGTTTTTGAACAATTTTTTAAGCTTTTGTTTGGTCTTTTGCTTGGTAAATTGCTGTTAAAATTTGGCATTGAATGGGCGTGTGTGGGAGCATTGCTTGGAGTTTGTGTTAGTGAAATCTGTGCCTTGCTATTTTTGTTTTTGGTGTTTTTAAAACAAAAAACAAAAAAATCACAACAAAAGCCAAAAGAAAAAAACATTGTTCTTTTTAAAATGCTTTTAAAATCTTTTTTTGCTGTTGGACTTTCCAATCTAATTTTGCCATTGTCTCTTTTTGTTGACAGTTTTCTTGTTTTAAATTTGCTTCAAAAAACAGGAATGTCACTAAACATGGCAACAAGTTTGTGGGGAATTGACAGTGGCGTTGTTAGTTCACTAACAAACTTGCCTGTTGTGCTTGGTGTTGCATTAAGTGCCTTTGTTGTCCCAAAACTTGCAAGCAGCACAACACAAAGGCAGCAAAACATTTCAAAAAGTTTTTTTCTGTCACTTTTTGTGGTGATTCCATTTTTTGTTGTGCTTTTGTGTTGTTCTTATGATATCATAAGCATTTTGTTTTCATCAAATTTTGATAACACTCAAATTTTGTTAGCATCAAAACTTTTAAGTTTTGCTGCAGGAACAACCATTTTGCTTGCAATTTTGGAAACACAAAATGCTGTTTTGCAAGGGATTGGAAAAATGTTTGTGCCACTATTTTCAATGAGCATGGCTTTGGTGGTTAAAATAGTGGTGTTTGTTTTGTTTGTTTCAAACAAATCATTTGGAATTTTTGGAGTTGAAATTGCAAAATACACATTTTTTGCTGTGGCTGTTTTTTGTAATTTTGTTTGGTTTAAGGCTAAAAGACTAAAGATTTTAGAGTTAAAAAAGCTTTTTCCAAA
>CAMVKM010000031.1 GCA_947168085.1 uncultured Clostridia bacterium
ATTTTTGGGAACACAGGACACTTGCAACTACTCAAAAATTTTGTTTAAGAGTGAAGAAAACAGTGTTTTGGATGTTATTGTTTTAACAGACAATGGCACAACTTTTTTAAATATTGAAAATCACCTTGCAAAAAATGCCAAACTAAATTTGTTTTTTATAGATTTTTCAAACAAAACTTCAATCTCAAATATTTTTGCCACACAAGAGGAAAACTCTGAATTTAATTTAAATTCGCTTTACTTAACTTCGGGCCTTGTGGACCAAAACTTTCAATCAGTTTTAAAAGGACCAAAAGCCACAACAAACATTGATTGTTTGGGTGCCATTGGCGGCAACGCACAAAAGTCATTTAAAGGAACCATAAACTTTTTAAGTGGAGCAAAACAAAGCGTGGGACACGAAAAAGAGTTTTGCCTTTTGCTTAGCAAAAATGCTGTTTCAAAATCTTTGCCAATGCTTCTTTGCACCGAAGAAGATGTTGAAGGCAGCCACAGCTCTAGCAGTGGAAAAGTTGATGAAAATGCATTGTTTTATCTTTTAAGCCGAGGGTTTTCACAAAGTGAAGCAAAAACGGCGCTTGTAAAAGCAAAATTTCAAAAACACATAAACAACATTTTTGATGAACGAACCAAAAATTTAGTTGTTTCAAAAATTGAAAAGGAGATTGAAAATTGATGAAAAATCTTAGAGATGAATTTCCTCTTATTGCAAAAAACAAATTTGCTTATTTAGACAGCAGTGCAACAAGCCAGCAACCAAAATGCGTTTTAAAAGCAGTGGACGATTACTACAAAAAAAGTCATGCAAACCCACACAGGGGCACCTACTGTTTGTCTGTTGAAGCCACAAATGCCTATGATTTTTCTAGACAAAAAGTTGCAGACTTTTTAAATGCACATTTTGAAGAAATTGTTTTTACCAAAAACGCAACCGAAGCACTTAATTTGGTTGCATTTTCCTATGGCAGCTTTTTAAAAAAAGGTGACCACGTTTTGTTGTCTTTGATGGAACACCACAGCATGATTGTGCCTTGGCAACGAGCTTGCAAAACTCATGGCGCAACTTTGGATTACATAAAATTAAATAACAATTTTGAACTTGACTTAGATGATTTTGAAAAACAACTAAGAAAAAAACCAAAAATTGTTGGAATTTCAAGTGTTTCAAATGTTTTGGGAACAAAAAACAATGTGAAGCAAATTATTGAAATGGCACATAGTGTTGGAGCAAAAGTTTTGGTGGACATTTCACAAAGCATTGCACATGAAAAATTTGATGTTGAAAAAATGGACGCAGACTTTGTTGTTTTTTCGGGACACAAAATGTATGCACCCATGGGAGTTGGAGTGCTTTTTGCAAAAGAAGAACTTTTGGAAGCAATGCCACCATTTTTGCTTGGCGGAGACATGATTGAATATGTTTATGAACAAGAAACAACTTTTGCGCCACTTCCACAAAAATTTGAAGCAGGCACACAAAACGTTGGTGGTGCTGTGGGGCTTAAAACAGCCATAAACTTTTTGGAAGAAATTGGTTTTGACAAAATTAAAGAAATTGAAACAGAGCTCACAAAATATGCTCGAGCAGAACTTAAAAAACTTAAATTTGTGGAATGTTACTTCACTTCAAACGCAAAAAATCATGAAAATGTGATTTCATTTAACCTAAAAGGAATTCACCCACATGATGTTGCCAGCATTTTAGACTCAAAAGGAGTGTTTGTCCGCGCAGGAAATCACTGCGCCCAACCGCTTTTAAGGTCACTTGGGCTTAACAGCACTTGCCGTTTAAGTTTGTCACTGTACAACACAAAACAAGACATAGACAAACTTGTGGAAGCACTAAAATATGCTTATGAGATGTTTTTTAAAACAAAATAATTTTTTAAAAACTTGACAAATTAAAATTTTTTTAATATAATAAAATTATGGAGGGAACATCCTATGGAAATAAGGCCACTTTAATTTGGGGTGTTTATGTTTAAAAAATCCCCTATTTGGCAGAAGCAAACTTCTTCTGCCTTTTTGATAAATGTAAAAGGAAAATTATGGAATTAAAAGATATCTACACAAATTTGGTGATGGAACATAGTTCAAATTCGCCATATAAAACCGAGCTTAAAAACGCAACGCACAAACAGCATGGGCACAACCCAAGCTGTGGTGATGACATTACCATTTTTGTTAATTTAGAAAACGGCAAAATAAAAGATGCCAGTTTTTCGGGTGTTGGTTGTGCAATAAGTCAAGCATCAACATCAATAATGATTGAAACACTCATTGGAAAAACAACACTTGAGGCAAAACAAATTGCACAAATTTTTGTTAAGATGATAGACCGAGAAAAACTTTTGCCAGAAGAAAAAAAATTACTTAAAAATGCAAGAGCATTTGAAAACATAAAAGACATGCCCGCAAGAGTGAAGTGTGCACTTCTTCCTTGGAAAACACTTTTAAAACTTCTTGAAGAAAATTAATGGTGGAAAAACATGAAATTTGATGATTTTAAAACAATTGATGGCGATGTTTTTTGGGAATATGAAAACGCGCTGTCAAAATTAATTCAAAAGTTTTTAACACAAAATGGAATCAGAAAAGTTGATGCCCTAAAAGTTGAACTAAAACAACAACCTTTTAAAGATGTTTTTGTGGGTTTTATGAAACAAAAGCAAGTGTTTTTGTTAAACCTTAACGAAGTTAAAGCGCCAAGGCTTCAAGAAACACTAGACAGCGCACTTGCCCACCTTTTTGCTGAAATGGATTCAGCTGAACTAAAAAAAATGTGCCAAACACTTGAAAAAAATTTAATAAAAAAATTTGTAACAAAAAAGCCGTGAAAAATCACTGCTTTTTTTATTATTCAAACATCAAAGTTTTGTTGCTTTCTAGTTTATGAAGTTCTCCATCACTTAAAACAAGATTTGAGTGCACAATTTTCAAATTTTTTAACTGGCTTGTTTTTTCAATTTTAGTTCCCGAAAGGTCAATGTCTCCTGCTTCATGTAATGCTTTCAAATCTTCAAGATTTTCAGACTCACAGGCATCCAAACATCCACCAACAAATTTTAAACTTGGCAAAGACTTTAAACTGCTTAACCTTGCTGTTAAATGGCCACCAACAAATTGTAGGTTTGGCAATGTGGTTAAAAATTGGTTGTTGTCAAAAAGTTGAAAACTGCCAGCAACAACCTTTAGATTATCACAACTTTTAAGACGATCTTTTGTTTCATGAAAATCACCAAAAATCACTTTAGTTCCCTTAAAATCATCACCGGCTTGCACTGAACCAATTTGCACTTCTTCTGGCAAAACTTTGTAGTAATCTGCAATTTGTGGAACAACCATTTCAAGTGACCTAAAAATGCCAGAAATTGCAAGGTCATAGTCAAAATCAAATTTTTGATCCAAATGTCCATCAACAACACCCCACTCACTTTCAACATTTGCTCGGCTTAAAAGCCCAGCAACAAGCGGAACATCGCTGGTTTTAAATTGCCCATTTTCAATTGCTTTTTTAAAAACATGAAGGGCTTTCAGCCACTGCTCATGTGTCAAAACTTCTTTTTTCATAAATTGCTCCTACCACTAGTTTTAGTTTAACACAAAACACACAAAAAGTCAACAAACAAAAAAGCCGTGCGGCTGCACGGTTTTTATTTTTTCTTAACTTGTTGATATTTTGCATACTTGTCTGTGGCAAGACTTGAAACTTTTTGTTCGGCTTTGGCATCATATGAGCCAATTTTGTTTGCTTTTGCTTGCAAAATGAGTGGAGAAAAAATAGCTCCAAGCACAATCAAAAACAACAAGACGTGAATCCACCAACGGTTTCCACCTGGTGCGCCAGCAAGAACAAGCCTGCCTTCAACTTTGCAAAGCCAAACAAAGTAGTAAATTAATCCACCCACTGGAACAAAAAGCATAAGCATAATGTGCCCAACAGGCAAAATACCTTTTCCAGATTCTTCCCTAAGTTCGTCTTGAAACTTAAAGTGCCAAATTATGGCATAAATTCCCAAGGTTACAACAAACAAAAGCAGCATTATTCCCGGATTTCTTTTCTTCATAATCTTAACTCCTAAATTTCTATATTTTTATTTTATCAAAAAAACAAATATTTGTAAATAATTAATTTTTATGGTCTAAAATCCATTGCAACAATTTTTCATAGTTCATTTTAAAGTTTGAAAAATATTTTGAAGTGCTGAATCTAAAATTTCTCTATCTCTAACACCAAAACTTCCACCAGAAGATTCAATAATCAATTTGTGATACAACAAAACTTTTTCTTCATCAAAAACATTGTTCATTTTGCAAGCTCCTTAATTGCTTCAAAGTGTTCAACCAAAATTTTCAAAACAGCTGCATCAAATTTTGGATTGTCAAGCCAAACAAGTTCTTCTTGTTGTTTTGTTGATTTTTTCTTTTTTATTTTTTCCTTTTTTTTTGTTTTTACCATCACTTAATCCTCTCAAACATTTCTTATAATATTATTTTATCAAAAAAACAAGAAAAACACAAACATTTTTAACAAAAAAATTTAAAAACAAAATTTTTTGGAAAATCACCAAAACTCTTTAATATTTTGGGCTTTTTTTAGAACTTTTTTGTAAAATAGTGGCATAAACGCAAAAACTTATTGACTTAACTTAAATTTTGTTTTATAATTAAAGTTAGATTTACAATCTAAAAGTTAAGGAGATAAAAATGGAAGACATTTTTAACATTAGACACTCGCTTTCACATGTGATGGCAAAAGCGGTGCTAGAATTTTATCCAAATGCAAAAATTGCAATTGGACCAGCCATCGAAAACGGTTTTTACTATGATTTTGACATAGACACACCAATTCTTCCCGAAGACCTAGAAAAAATTGAAGCAAGAATGCGTGAAATCATTAAAAAAGATTTTGATTTTGTTCATGACAGTTGGACAAAAGAAAAAGCAAAAGAATTTTTTAAAGGCCAACCCTACAAGCTTGAACTTATTGATGGACTTGAAGATGAAATGGTTAGCATTTATGAAAGTGATGGTTTTGTTGATCTTTGCAAAGGCCCACATGTTTCAAATTCAAAATTTTTGAGAAACGCAAGTTTCAAACTTCAAAATGTTGCCGGAGCCTACTGGCGTGGAGACAGCACAAAACCAATGCTTCAACGCATTTATGCAATTTGTTTTGAAAGCAAAGAAGAAATGAAAAAATATTTGTTTGCACTTGAAGAAGCAAAACGCCGTGACCACAGAAAACTTGGACCTGAACTTGACCTTTTCTTTTTGGACGACACAGCCCCTGGAATGCCTTATTGGCTTCCACATGGCATGAAACTTTACAACACCCTTTTAAAGTTTTGGCGTGAAGAACACGAAGAACGTGGCTACTTGGAATTTTCGGGCCCACAACTAAATTCAAGAAAACTTTGGGAAACATCTGGACACTGGGAACACTACAAAGAAAACATGTTTACAACAGGTGACGAAAACAACCCATTTGCGCTAAAGCCAATGAACTGTCCAAACTCTATTTTGGTTTACAAACACAAAGTTAGGTCTTATCGTGATCTTCCACTTCGTTTCTGCGATTGCGACCGTTTGCACCGCAAAGAAATTTCTGGAACACTTCACGGACTTTTTAGAGTTCAAAGCTTTACGCAAGACGATTCACACAACTACATTCGTTCAACACAAATTAAAGACGAAATCAATTCAATTCTAGACATTGCAGACAGATTTTATGATGTGTTTGGCATAACTTATCATGCTGTGCTTTCAACAAGACCAGAAGATTTTATGGGAGACATCAATCTTTGGAACAAAGCCGAAAGTGAACTAAAAGAAATTATGATTGAACGCTTTGGCAAAGAAAACTTTGAACTTAATGAAGGTGATGGCGCTTTTTATGGCCCAAAAATTGACCTTATTATGACCGACGCTCTTGGTAGAAAATGGCAAACTGGAACAATTCAGCTAGACTTTCAACTTCCACGCAATTTTGATTTAACTTTTGCAAACGAAAAAGGTGAACTTGAAGTTCCTGTTATGGTTCACCGTGTTATTTATGGTTCATTTGAACGCTTTACTGGAATTCTTATTGAACACTTTGCTGGTGAATTTCCTTTTTGGGTTGCTCCAACACAAGTTGCAATTGTGCCAGTTAGCGACAAAAACTTTGATTATGCAAAGGACATTGCAAAAACACTAAAACGAAAAGGCTTTAGAGTTGAAAACGACCTTGCTGATGACGGCATGGGCAAAAAAGTAAATAACTTTAGAAAAATGAAGGTTCCATATGTTTTGATTTTGGGAGACAAAGAACAATCTGAAGGAACTGTTTCGATTAAAATTCGTGGTGGAAAACAAGTTAACGACATTCCACTTCAAAACTTTTTGGAAGTTTGTGAATTTTTGAACGAAGAAAAAGAATTAAACTTAACCGAAGATTTTTCTTCAAATGAAAAAATAATGAAAGACATTCAAAACTAAAAAAGACCGTGAATTTTCACGGCTTTTTTGTTTATTATATTGCGTCTTTGTTGTCCATTTTTTATTTTTATTTTTTTGTGCTTGTTGCCACTTTTTTTGTTTTTGATTTTTCTGTTTTTGGCTCTTTTTTAACAACAGTTTTCTTTGCCACTTTTTTAACTGGAGATTTTGCTTGTTCAACTTTTTTTGTTGTTGGTTTTTTTGCTGTTGGTTTTACAGCAACTTTTTTTGTTGTTGAAGCTGATTTTTTGGCAACAGCCTTTTTTGCTGTTTGTGTTTTTTCTTTACTTTTTGTTACAGCTTTTTTAACAACATTTTTAACTGGTTTTTCTTCGGTCTTTTTTTCTGTTGGTTTTGTTTTTTCTTGCTGTTTTTGGTCTAATTTGTTTTTGTCTGTTTTTGCTTCCACTTTTTCTTCAAATTTTTTCTCTTCTTTTTTATCTGAAGTTTTTGGTTCAATTTTTTCTTCGGTTTTTGATTGTTTGATTTCTTCTTTAACTATTTCATTTTCTGGTTTAAGCTCAACTTTTTCTTGTTGTTCTTCTTTCTTTGCTGGGCATTCTTGTTCAACTTTTTGTTCCATTTTTGATTGCTTACTTTTTCTAAACACACCATTTTTAAACATGTTACTAACGCCAGCAACTTCGTCAACAGGCAAACAAAATGTAAGTCCATTTCCCTCACTTGCAAGGTCACACGCACGAACAATTTGCTTCATAATGTCTTTTCGAAAAGACTTTCTAACCAAAATCATAACCATTTCTTTTTCTGGTTGAATTTGAACACCCAAAACACTAACGGTTTCGTGACGACCGATTCCACGACCGCTTATAATAGTTGCTCCTTGTGCTCCAGCTCTTTTCCCTGCATCAACAACTTTTTGTGAAAATCCAGCATCAACAACAGTAATAATCAAAGACATTCCTTTCTTAAAAATCATTTTACGTCCTCCACTCTTTCTTTTTGTTCTAATTCTGCTTGTTCTTTTCTTTGTTGCTCTTCAAAAACTTTAAGTTCCATTTCATTTTGTTTTTGAACATCCAAAAATGCATTTAATGTATCTCGGCTGATGGCCCCAAGCGGAATTGTTAGTGCCATGCCCATGCGGTCTTTGTAAAGATCAAGGTCTTTGCAAAGAGCACCCAAAATTTGAGTTGAATTTTTTGTTGGAACAACGCTAATAAAAACTGCTTGTTCGGGATTGTTTAATCCCAAAATGTCCATAATTCCACTTTTTCCTGTGCCGTGTCCCAAAAAACTCCAAACAGCACAAGCTCCAAGGTTGTTTAAAAGTTCTCTTGCAAAATCACTTTTGTTTGACGAAACAACTAAAATCAAAATTTTAACTGGTGCAATTTTTGCCATAATTTTTTCTCCTTAAATTTCAATATATTTTTGTGTTAGTCATATTCCACAATGTCCACACGCTTGAGTTTTGCTTTTTCGGCGCTTGTTGCTTTTTTGGATGCAATTTTGTAAATGGTTCCAAAAACCAAAACAACCAAAATTGGTGCGGCAGCACAAAACGCAAGTGTTCCAAATGCTTCAAGCAAAACATTTCCACCCATTGTGTTACAAGCACCCAAAATCAGTGGCATTGCAAAAGTTGTTGCAATGGCGCCAGTGGCAACACCACCCGAATCAAACGCAATTCCCACAAACAACTTTGGAACAAAAAATGAAAGAACAAAAATAATAACATAAGCAGGAACCAAAATCCAAAGAATTGAAATGTGTGTTAAAAGTCTTATTGCACACAAAAGCAAAGCAACAGCAACACCAACAGCAACACAAAGTGTCATAACCCAACGTTTAACAGTTCCACCAGTTATGCTTTCAATTTGTTTTGACAGCACCTGAACAGCAGGTTCCACCATTGCCATACAAAAACCAATTATGGCACAAATTGGAACCAAAAGATTTGGATTGTTTGCAGCCAAATTTTGCCCAACAGCCGAACCAATTGGCAAAAATCCAACACTAACGCCCACCAAAAACAAAACAATTCCAATGTAAGTAAGCAAAAGACCAATAACAATTTTCAAAATTTGCTTTACAGGAAGTTTTAATGCAAAAATTTGAAAAATAACAAAAAACGCAATTATTGGTCCAAGAATGATTGCAACATCACCCAAGTATTTCACAAACGCAGCACCATAAGTTAATGTTTCACTTGAGTCATGAAGAACTTCACTGTTTCCAATAAAGCAAAACAAAAGCATCACAATCAAAATTGGTCCAGCACTTGCAAAACCAATAAAGCCAAAACCATCTTCCTTGGCTCCCGTTCCACGAACGGCTGCAATACCAGCAGCAAAAGCCATAATAAATGGCACTGAAATTGGCCCTGTGGTAACACTTCCGCTGTCAAACGAAACTGGAATTATGCCTTGATCCACAAAAATCACCATCAAAAAAACAAGGGCATAAGACACAAGCAAAACAATGTTAAGCTTCCATTTAAAAATAACTCTAAGCACAGCCAAAACCAAAAACAGCCCAACACCCAAAGAAACAGAAACAATAAAAACCCAGTTGTTAACCGATTTCACTTGTTCAGCAAGAACAGTTAAATCTGGTTCGGCAATTGTGATAATAATGCCCAAAATAAGAGAACAAAAAAGAAGTAGCCACGGTGATTTACGCCTGCTTAAATATCCCCCAACATGGCTTCCAATTGGAAACATTGCTGTGTCTGCTCCCATGGTAAAGAAAGCAATTCCAACAACAATAAAGACACAGCAAATCAAAAAATTTGGCAAAAGTGGCAAAGTTTCTGGAACCACAAAAATTGACAAAATAACAACTAAAAATGTAATAGGCAAAATGGAGACCAAACTATCTTTAAACTTGCTTGCAAACTGACTGATCATACCATTTTACCTCCCCTTTTTTATTATAAAAATAAAACATACACCTGTCAACTAAAAATTTGATAAATTTTTAAAAAAGTTACAAAATTTTTTAAATTTTTAACTTTTTTATTGAAAGTTAACTCTTTTTGTGTTATAATTTTATTAAAATTAAAAAAGGAAACAAAAAATGAACACAACTATTGTTGCCATAGCAACTCCATTAGGAGCTGGTGGAGTTGGCGTTATAAGACTTAGTGGTCCAAAAAGTTTGGATGTTTTAAAAACAATTTTCTCACCACAAAAAGCCCAAGACTTTACACCACGAAAAATGGTTTTTGGTCATGTTAATTTTGATGAAATAACTGATGATTGTTTAGCAGTGTTTTTTAAGGCACCAAACTCCTTTACTGGAGAAGATGTTGTTGAACTGCAAATGCATGGCGGGGTTAAACTTTTACAGCTTACCACACAAAAACTTATTGAAAATGGTGCTGTTATGGCAGAGCCCGGTGAATTTTCGAAACGAGCAGTTTTAAATGGAAAAATGGATTTAACAGAGGCCGAAGCTATTATTGACATGATTTATGCCCAAACAAAAACCGAAATGAAAGTTGCAAGCAGCCAAATGAAAGGTGAGTTATTTGAAAAAATCACACAAATTCAAAAGGAATTAACAACTCTTCTTGCAACTATTGAAGTTGCTTTAGACTATCCAGAACACGAAGAAACTTTTGCCGAAGAAAAATTAAAATCAGACCTACCCAAACTTTTAGATGAATTGCAAAAACTAAAATCAACTGAAAATTTGGGGCAAAAAATAAAAAACGGAGTAAACGTTGCACTTGTTGGAGAACCAAATGTGGGAAAATCTTCACTTTTAAATGCACTTGTTGGATTTGATAGAGCAATCGTTACCGACATTGCCGGGACAACCCGTGATACAATAAATGAAGGGTATACCTACAAAAATATTAGGTTTAATATCACAGATACTGCAGGATTACGACAAAGTTTTGACATTGTAGAAAAAGAAGGCATAAAACGCAGTCTTGAAAGTGCAAAAAACAGTGATTTTGTGATTTTTTTGCAAGATAATGCCAAAATTTTAGAAGATTACGCCAAAATTTTAACAGAAACCCCACAAAATTTTGCAAGAGTATTAAACAAAATTGACATACAAAGCAATTTTAACGAAAAAGATTTTGATATTTGTATCAGCACCAAAACTGGACAAAATATTGACAAACTAAAAGAACTTATTTATCAAAAAACCATTGATCAAAGCCTTTTAAGTGAAAAACTGATTATTACAAACATAAGGCACACACAATTAATTAGCAAAGCTACCCAAAACTTGCAAAAAGCTTTAAAGGCCTTAAATGTTGTTTCAATTGAACTTACTCAAGTTTTATTAAAACAAGCTTGGGAGCTTTTGGGAGAAATTACTGGAGTTGTTTCAAATGAAACTATCATTGACACAATTTTTAGTAAATTCTGTTTGGGTAAGTAAAAATCAAAAATTTTGCTAAAAAATCAGCAAAAATCCAGAATTTTTTAAAAAAACACCAAAAACACCGCCAAAAAGTGGCTTAAAATGGGACTTTTTTGAAAAATCTTAATTGAGACGCAAAACTTAAGTAAAAAATGAACTAATGTTCATTAAAAAATGGCTAAATTTTAGCTGATTTTAAAGTTTTAACACAAAAAAAATTTTAATATAAACAAAAACATTTAACAAAGGAGAGAAAATGAACAATTTTGATGTTATCGTGGTTGGAAGTGGTCATGCCGGCATTGAAGCGGCACTTGCCTGCGCCAGAACAGGCCAAAAAACACTTTTAACCACACTAAATCTTGATAGTATTGGCTTTTTACCTTGTAATCCATCAATTGGTGGCACTGCAAAAGGCCATTTGGTATTTGAAATTGATGCTTTAGGTGGAGAAATGGGCCATATTGCAGACCAAAGCACTATTACAAGACGCATGCTTAACGATGCCAAGGGCCCGGCGGTTCATTCATTGCGCGCACAAGTAGATAAAAACAAATATCATGAAATAGCAAAAAAAACACTTGAAAACACAAAAAATCTGCAAATTTTGCAAGCAGAAATCACAAAGCTATTAACAGAAAATGGAAATATTTCTGGAGTAGTAACTCATTTGGGAGAAATTTATCACGCGCAAGCAGTAATTCTTTGCACTGGTGTTTATCTTAAAAGCCGAATTATAATAGGACCATACGCAAAAGAAAGTGGACCAAATGGATTTATGAACGCTGGTTCACTAAGCGACAGCTTAAGAGAGCTTGGATTTGAAATATTAAGGTTTAAAACAGGAACACCAATGCGTGTAGACAAAAACACAATCAATTATTCAGCGTTCGAAGAGCAAATTGATGAAAAAACCACACCAAATTTCTCAAAAAAGACAAAAAAGACACCTAAAAACGTTCAAAATTGCTTTTTAGGCTACACAAATGAAACAACTCACACAATTATTAGAAACAATTTAGACAAAAGCCCATTATATCAAGGGATTATAAAAGGAATTGGACCACGTTATTGCCCTTCTATTGAAGATAAAATCGTGCGCTTTGCAGAAAAACAACGCCACCAATTCTTTTTAGAGCCTGAAGGATTACAAACAAATGAAGTTTATGTTCAAGGAATTTCAAGTAGTTTGCCTTTTGACGTGCAAAAACAGATAATTCACAGCATAAAAGGGCTTGAAAACACATGGCTTATGCGACCAGCTTATGCTATTGAATATGATTGTATTAATTCTTTACAACTAAAACCAACATTAGAGTCCAAAATTGTTAAAAACCTTTTTTGTGCTGGACAAATCAACGGAACAAGCGGCTACGAAGAAGCGGCAGCGCAAGGAATAATTGCGGGGTTAAACGCTAGCTTATCTTTAAGAAAAAAGCCACAAATTGTATTACGCAGAGACCAAGCTTATATTGGTGTTTTGATTGATGATTTAGTAACAAAAGGAACAAATGAACCTTACAGAATGATGACATCACGAGCTGAACATAGATTGTTCATAAGACAAGATAATGCCGATTTAAGACTTACAGAAATAGGATTTAAAGCTGGATTAGTTTCAAAAAAATCTTATGAAAAAGTTTTACAAAAACAACAACAAATCGAACTTGGTAAACAAATTATGGAACAATCAGTAGCCCCAACAAAAGAAATTCAAGAACTTTTAACAAAAAACGGAGAAACACCTTTAAAATCTGGAGCTGTAATTAAAACATTATTAAAACGTCCAAACATTGATATTTGGAAATTAAATTCAGTAATTCACAAATTTGATGGGTTTAATGATGAAATATTAAATCAATTAGATATTATAGCAAAATATGAAGGATATATTGAAATACAAAAAGAACAAATTGAAAAAAGCTTTCAAAATGAAAACATCATAATTCCAGAAGATATTAATTACAAAGAACTTTCTGGTTTAAGATTAGAAGCAAGGCAAAAACTTGAAAAAATCAAACCGTTAAACTTAGGACAAGCAAGCAGAATTAGTGGTGTTTCACCAGCTGATATAACAGTGTTAACAATATATTTGAAGAAAAACGGTAAAATATAATTAAAAGAACATTATAATATGTTCTTTTTTTGTTTAACAAAAACTTTCAAAACTATTACAACATAATATTATGATTATGATATATATTAGATATTATTACATTACAAAATATATATTACATATTAATATTTATATAATATTACATGTCACAAAATCAAAAACGTTACAGTATAATGGTACAACATATCACATTACACATATATAACATTTTATTATAAGATAAAA
>CAMVKM010000032.1 GCA_947168085.1 uncultured Clostridia bacterium
GTTAAAATTTAAAAAAACATTAAAAAAACAAGTGTTTTTCAAAGATTTTCTTAATTTTTTAGGTGTTTTAAAAACAGAAATTGGTTTTTTTAAAAATGATATCACTTCAATTTTACAAAAATCTAACTATTCTTTTGATTTTCAACATTTGCTAAAAAGTTTTAATGATGACAAAACTTTGCAAACTTGGAAAGATAATGAGTTTTTGCTTGATGAAGAAAAACAAGAAACTTTAAACTTTTTTTACAAACTTGGAAGGGCAGATGTTAAAACTCAAACCAATGAAATTGATGTTTTCATGAAATTTTTAGACAAAAAACTTGAAGACATAAAACAAGGTGAACTTAAAAAAGCAAAGATGTGGTTTTTGTTGACTGTTATGTTGGGGTTAGTGTTGTTTGTTTTGATTATTTAAAAGGAAGGATTTTTGTGGGTGTTGAAATAATTTTAAAGATTGCAGGAATTGGGATTTTAATTGCTGTTGTTGCACAAGTTTTAAAACAAGCAGGAAAAGAAGAAATTGCAACAATGGTTACTCTTGCTGGACTTGTGATTGTTCTTGTTATGGTGGTTGACATGATAAGCCAGCTTTTTAACACGGTTGGAAATTTGTTTTCTTTGTTTTAAACAAGAAAAGGGGGCGTTGTGGACATAATTTTTAAAATTATTGGCATAGGTCTTTTAACTGTTGTTGGCGTACTTGTGTTAAAACCCACAAAACCAGATTTTGCAATGCTTGTTGGTGTTGCTGGTGGCATTTTAATTTTTTTGTGCATAGTTGATTTGCTTGAACAAGTTTTTGGACTTTTTAGATATGTTATGGAAACAACGCACTTAAATTCAGATTTGTTTTTATTGTTGATAAAAATTATTGGAATTAGTTATATCACAGAATTTAGCGCAAACATTTGTCAGGACAGTGGAAATTCAGCGCTGGCATCAAAACTTTTGTTGGCTGGAAAACTAGTTATTTTTGTTATGTCTGTTCCTATTATAACATCTCTTTTAGAGTTAATTGTGAGCATAATGCCATGAAAAAAATAATTTTAGTTGTGTTTGTTTTTTTGTTTGTTTTTTTGCCTTTTTCAGTTTCTTTTGTAAGCGCAAATGAAGATGACGACATTTCAGTTGAAGAACAAATTGAAAATTCACTTCAAGAGCAAATGGACAGCATTGATTTTTCTGATGTTGAAGATGTTTTGGATGATTTAGATTTTGATGCAAAAGAAATTTTTAAATCAAACAGTTTTTGGGAAAAATTAAACCAAATTTTAAATGGAAGCGTTGATGATGGTTTTTCATATTTTTTTCAAGTGGTTATCAACACTTTTTTTGAAGATGTTTTAAAGTTTTTGCCACTTTTAGCTATTGTGATTGTAATTGCACTACTGTCTAGTTTGATTTCGAATTTTAGGACAAAAACAGCAGAAGAAAGTGTTGGAAAGGTTGTAAATTTTGTAAGTTTTGGCATGATTGTTGTAATAATTGCATCTGTTGTTGTTGGTTTTTTCACATCAACAAAAGATTTGCTTTGCTCCATTCAAAATCAAATGAATGCAATATTTCCAATTTTGCTAACATTTTTAACGGCTGTTGGTGGAACAGCTTCTTTTGGCATTTTTCAACCATCAGTGGCAATTCTTTCAAATTTTATTCTTCAAGTGTTTGTTTTTGCTGTGCTTCCATTTTTTGTCTTTTTGTTTGTTTTAAATGTTGTTGGAAATTTGTCTACTTCGGTAAAACTTGAAAAAATGACCCAATTTTTATCAAGTCTTTTAAAATGGAGCGCTGGAATTTGTTTTGGCATTTTTTTGGGGGTTTTAGGAATTCAGGGTATTGTTGCTGGAAGTTTTGATAATGTTAGCATAAAAGCCACAAAATTTGCGGTGAAAAGTTATGTGCCAATTATTGGAAATTACTTGTCAGATGGGTTTAATGTTGTTTTGGCAAGCAGTGTTTTAATAAAAAACGTTGTTGGCATAGGTGGCATTTTGCTTCTTTGTGCAAGCATTTTAACGCCAGTTGTGTCTATTGTTGTTTGTAGTTTAATTTTAAAACTTACTGCAGCAATTTTAGAACCAATTTCTGATATGGGAACAATTTCAAATTTTTTAAATCAAACATCAAAAACAATGAGCCTTTTGGTGATGCTTGTTTTGGGTGTTGCTTTTTCTTACTTTGTAACAATTGGTCTTGTTTTGGGCACAGCTAATGTTTTTTAAAAGGAGAAATTTTGTGACGCAGCTTTCTGTTTACATTTTAAGTGTTGCGGGTGTGACAATTTTAACTGTTTTGGTTGAACTAATTCTTCCAGAAGGAAAGTTACACAAATTTACAAAATCAATTTTGGCTTTAATAATGGTTTTTGTTATCGCTGGGCCGTTGCCAAAACTTGTTAAAAATGGTTTTAATTTAGACTTTGAATCAGCAAATGAAGTAAGCCAAGATGTTTTAAACACTGTTAAAAATCAACAAATTTTAACTTTACAGAAAAATCTTGAAAAAGGTCTTGAAGAAAAGGGATTTAAGAACATAAATCTAACAATTGATGCCGACTTTAATAGTGGAGCCTTAAAAATTTCAACTATTTTTGTCGATTTATCAAATTTGGTTCTAACAGATGAAACTCAGCATATATTTAAAACTGAGGCTGTCGAAGATTTTCTGTTAAAACAAACAGGTTTAAAAGCAGGGCAGGTGGTTTTTTATGACTAAATTTTTGTCTAAATTTAAATGGTTTGAAAAATTAAAAAAAATCAAACACCTAGAAATCTATTTGGTTGTGCTGTTGGCTTGTGCTGTTCTTTTAATTTGGTTTGTTGATTTTGGTGATAAAAAAACAAAAAATTCTGGAGCAACCGAAACTGTTTCAAGCACATCTTCAACTTTAGAATACGCAAAAGAACTTGAAGGTCGCCTTGAAAAAGCGTTAAGTAACATAAGTGGCGCAGGTTATGTAAAAGTTATGATAACTTTTGATGGAGTAAAAGAAATTGTTTTGGCAAAACAAACAGACGAAAAAAAGAGTTTGACAACCAACACAACATCTTCGGGTGGAACAAACAAAACAGAAACAACCACTGTTAGCACAGAGCCAGTGCTTATTACTGAAAACGGTTCAACAAATCCAATTGTGTTAATGGAAATTTTACCCAACATAAAAGGTGTTATTGTGGTTGCACAAGGTGCAAACAACATAAGAGTTAAACTTGACTTACTTAAAGCTGTTCAGGCGCTTTTATCGGTAAATTCAAGCCAGGTTGAAATTTTTTCTGGCAATTAAAAGGAGAGAAAAATGGTTATAACAAAGAAAAAGAAAATTGTTGTTTTGGTTTCGATGGTTGCTTTGCTGGTTTTAACTGGTTTTTTAAATTTGACATTAAACAAACAAAGCACAACAACTGTGTCAAACAGCGAAGTAACATATCAAAACTTTTTTGAAAGCTACAGGCTTGACAGAAACAACACAAGAACAGAACAAATGCTTTACTACAAAACTATTATTGAAAGTTCAAACTCAACTGACGAGGCAAAACAAGAAGCTGAACTTGCTTTGTCAAATCTTGCTTCAAAACAAGAAAAAGAATTGGTTTTAGAAGGCTACATTTTGGCAAAAGGTTTTGAAGATGCTGTTGTGTCTTTTACTGAAAACTATGTAAATGTTATGGTTAAAGCAGAAAAACTTAATGATCAAGAAGTTGCTCAAATTGTTGACGTTGTTCAAGAACAAACTGGAAAATCTATTGACAATATAAAAATTATTCCTGTTGAATAGTTGCAAAACAAAAAAAAATGTGTTATACTACTAACAGTTTAAGTTTCAGGAGGAAAAGTTTTTATGAATTTAAAAACAGACTCATCACAAGATGGGTTAGTTACATACAACAAAAACATTTTACTTTCAATCATTAATCTAGCAGCAAAAGAAATAAGTGGCGTTGCGTCATTATGTTCCAATTTTGGGGGAAGCATTTTTAAAAAAATGTTTTCAAGCAATTATTATGAAGGTGTGCATATTTCAAACTCAAAAGATGGCATGACCATAGATGTTTACCTAAACATTTATTCAAACTACAAGGTTGCAGATGTGGCTTTTCGTGTTCAAGAAAACATAAAAAACAGCATAACATCAATGACAAACATGCCGGTTCAACACATAAACGTTCGTGTTATGGGTGTTGAATTTGTGCCTACAGACAAAAAATAAAAAAACAACCCCAAACATTTGGGGTTTTTGTTTATGGAGAGAGTTTTATGAGCAGAAAACAAGCAAGAGAAAAAGCATTTGAATGCCTTTTTGGGCAAAATTTTTCTAATCCAAAAGAAAATGAAAATTTGTGGTCTTTTACATTACAATCAATTGATGAAAACATTAGCCCAGAAGACAAAGAGTTCATCACAAATCTTTGTGAAGGTGTTATCAGCAATGCTGAAGAAATAAAGCAAATTTTAAACAAAGCTTTAAAAGGTTACACTTTTGATGAGCTTTATCAGGCAGATAAAACAATTTTAATGCTTAGTGTTTTTGAATTAAAATACATGAAAGAAAATGAAAAAATTGTGATAAATGAAGCCGTTAACATAAGCAAAAAATATGGGCTTGAAAAAAGTTCAAAGTTT
Organism: uncultured Clostridia bacterium; assembly: GCA_947168085.1. GTDB lineage: Bacteria > Bacillota > Clostridia > Christensenellales > UBA1242 > UBA7584. The sequence goes on from CAMVKM010000032.1 coordinate 4,621, forward strand.
GTTAATGGTGTTTTGTCGGGAGTTTTAAAGCTTGATGAATGAAAACATGGTTAGTGTTTCACAATTTTCTAATTATGTGAAGCAAATTTTCAATGCCGAAGAAATTTTGCATAACATTTTAGTTTTTGGTGAAGTTTCAGATTTTAATATTTCAAGGGGAAATGCTTATTTTAATTTAAAAGATGAAGAAGCATTGCTTCCATGCGTTGGTTTTAATATTGAAGAATTTGACTATATCCCAAAAGAAGGTGATATGGTTATTGTTTGTGGAAGTCCAAATTATTACACAAAAGGTGGGCGTTTTTCTTTTGTTGTAAAAACCATACAAGCCTATGGAATTGGTCTTTTAAATCAAAGATTTTTGGAAATGAAAGCAAAACTTGAAGCAGAAGGGCTTTTTGACCAAAAGCACAAAAAAGCAATTCCACAAAACATAAAGCGTGTTGGTGTTGTAACTTCAGAAACGGGTGCGGTTATTCAAGACATTATTGACATAACAAGAAGGCGTAATCCAATGCTTGACATAGTTTTGTTTCCAGTAAAGGTTCAGGGTGTTGGTGCGGAAGAAAGCATTGCAAAAGGCCTTGAAGAAATGGACAAAACAAATGTTGATTTAATTATTCTTGCTCGTGGTGGTGGTTCTTTAGAAGATTTAAGCCCCTTTAACACTGAATTAGTGGCAAGAGCAATTTTTAAAACACAAAAAATGGTTATAAGCGCTGTTGGTCATGAAACAGATGTAACTATTGCCGATTTTGTGGCAGACCTGCGCGCACCAACGCCATCGGCTGCAGCAGAATTGGTTGCTGTTGATTTAAGTGCCTTAAAACAAGTTTTTGAAGATGATGTAAACAGTTTGTTTGAGTTGTTTGAAGAATTTTTGGACAATAATTGCAGCAACATTGTTGATTTAACTGGTGATTTGCTTTTTTATTTTGAAAACTTAACAAACAAAAAGGTTTTGCCACTTAGAGAAAATGTTTTAAAACTAAATCATCAAATGGAAAGTTATCAAAAAGAGCAAGAACAAAAACTGTTGCTTTTGATAAACAAAATTGAGCTTAACAATCCAATAGCATTGCTAAAAAAGGGTTTTGCAACAATTGAATTAAATGGGAAAAGGGTTTTGTCCACAAAACAGATTAGCTGTGGCGACAATGTAATGATTAATTTGTTTGATGGCAAACTAAAAGCAGAAGTAAAAGAAAAAGAAGGTGAACAAAAATGACTTTTGAAGAAAATTTAAAAAAACTTGAAAACATATTGGAAAAACTTGAAAGTGGAGAGATTGGGCTAGAAGAAGCAAACAAATTGTTTACAGAAGGCGTTGAAATTTCAAAAAAATGTTTTAAAATGTTGGAAGAAAGCAAGGGCAAAGTCACAGTTCTTCGAAAAGAACTTGAAGTGTTTGCTGAAAAACCTTTTAATTGACATTTTTTTAAAAATTTTTTAATATAATAAAGCATGGAAAATGATTTTGATGCAGAAGTTCATGCTTTGGACAAAAAAGACAAAAAGCATCATTATTTTAGTAAAGCATGGTATTTTGAAATTTTTTTTGTTTCACTCTTGTTGTGTTTTGCTTTTGCTGTTTTTTCTCAAATAATGCTTTTAAACGCAAGCCTTGGTTGGGCTCTTTTTTTGGTTTTGTTGTTAATTTTTATAAGTGTTGCTTTTGATGTTGTTGGTGTTGCTGTTACTGCCAGCAATGTTAAGCCATTTTTGAAGATGAAACAAGAAGGCAAAACCAAAGGCCTAAAAACAGCCATGTGGTTTGTCAAACACGCCGACAAAGTTTCATCAATCTGCACAGATGTGGTAGGGGACATATGTTCCATTGTAAGTGGCGCAAGTGGAATGGCTATTGCTCTTATTATTGTTCATCAGTTTAATAGTTTTAGTTCAGCAATTTTGTCCATACTTGTAAGTTCAATTATTGCTGCACTAACAGTTTTGGGAAAGGCTTTAGGAAAAACTTTTGCAATAAACAATCCAACAAAAATTTTGGTTTTTTGTGGCAGGTTTTTAGAATTTTTTGTGCATAAAAGCAAAAAAAAATTTTCAAAAAACCCCAAAACCCCAGTAAAATAGGGCATTTTTGCCCTATTTTTGTTTTTGCATAATTATTCAAAATATGCTTGCATAATTATAAATTTTGATGTATAATAAAAGTGTAGATTTAAAACAAAACAAAGGAGAGTTTTTCATGGCAAGATCTTCAAGACATTCAAAAATTATTGAAATAATCTCAAAGAATGAAATTGAAACACAAGAAGAACTTGTTGATGCTTTGTGTTCGGCTGGTTATGACATAACACAAGCAACAGTTTCTCGTGACATTAAAGAATTGGGGCTTATTAAGATTGCTGGTGAAACAAAAAAATATCGCTACGCTTTTGTTGGTGAAAATGACAATGTTGGTTCAAGCAGAGTAACTAACATTTTTCGTCAGGCTGTTATGTGGGTGAAATCAGTAGGCAACCTTGTTGTTGTAAAAACATTAAAAGGAACAGCAATGGCTGTTTCAAACTTTATTGACAAGCTTTCAATTGATCATGTTATGGGCTGTGTTGGTGGTGATGACACTGTTATGGTTATTGTTGACGACACAAATTATGTCGCAACCATAAGTGCAAGACTTTCAGAACTTTTGTTAAGTTAAAAAAATTTTTAAGCAATTGTTAAAAAACAGTTGCTTTTTTTGTTCATTTGTTCTATAATTAAATTAGAACAAATGTTCGTGGGGGTTAAGATGTTAACAAAATTAAACATAAAAAATTTTGCGCTTATTGATAATTTAACAATAGATTTTAAAGATGGGTTGGTTGTTTTTAGTGGTGAAACAGGTTCTGGAAAATCTATATTAATCAATTCTTTAAGTTTTTTGATTGGAGAGAGAGCTGACAAAACTTTTGTGCGTTTTGGCTGTCCATTTGCTTTGGTTGAAGGTGTTTTTGATGTTGACAGCAAAACAAAACAAGTGTGTGAAGAACTTGGAATTGATGTTGACTCTAGTTTAATTGTTTCAAGAAAGCTTTCTGCTGATGGCAAAAGTGAAATTAGGGCCAACGGCAATATTTTAACACTTTCAATGTTAAAAAAAATAACAACAAAATTGGTAGACATTTATGGGCAACATCAACATCAGTGTTTGCTTGATGAGTCTTCTTATATTAATTTTGTTGATGCTTATGACAAACCAGCAGAATTAGAGGAACTTAAGTGTGTTACAGACAACATAGCCGAAATTAACAAAAAACTTTCAATTTTTGGTGGTGATGAAGGATTTTTGGCTAGACAAAAAGATATATTAAGATTTGAATTAGATGAAATTCATGCTGTAAACCCTAGTGTTGAAGAAGATGGCATGCTTCTTGAAAAAAAGAGAAAGTTTTCTAATGTGCAAAAAATTGCTGAAGCAATTAGTGGCGCAAAAAATGCATTTGTTGGGGAAGAGTTTTCAACAACAAATTCTATTTGTTTGGGGTTAAAACTGCTAAAAAGTGTTGCAAATTTTGATAATGAACTAGACAGTGTTTGTTCACGCCTTGAATCCTTAAAAATAGAATTTGATGACATCAATGACACATTGGCAACAATTTTGGAAAGCTACGAACTAAGTGCTGAAGAATTTGAGGAAATGGAAAACAGGCTTGATGCTTTTGCAAAACTTAAAAGAAAATATGGTGGAGACATGGAAAGCGTTGTTTCTTACATGCACGAAGCTGAAAGTAAACTTGCAGTTCTTGAAAACAGTGAACAAGAAATTGAAAAATTAACAACAGAAAAACAAGCACTTTTACAAAAAGGTGAAAAACTTTCAGAGCAGATAAGTGAAAAAAGAAAGCAAAATGCAAATTTAATTACAAAAGAAATCATTAAAGAATTGTCCACACTTGGCATGCAAGATTGTTGCTTTGAAATTGAGTTTGAAAAAATGGATAACTTTAATTCAAACGGCTTTGATAGTGTTAAATTTTTGTTTTCGGCAAACAAAGGTCAACCATTAAAACCATTATCAAAAGTTGTTTCTGGTGGTGAAATGTCTCGTTTTATGCTTGCTTTTAAAGCAGTTTTTGGCGAAAAAACTGGTGTTGCAACGATGATTTTTGATGAAATTGACAGTGGAATTGGTGGGGAAACTGGTGTTGCTGTTGGTTTAAAGCTTTTGGAAATCGCAAAATCAAGTCAAGTTTTTGTTGTGACACACCTTGCCAGTGTTGGAGCAATGGCTGACCAACATTTTCAAATTACAAAACAAGTTTTAAATGGGCAAACCTTTACATCCTTAAGTGAACTCAACTACGAAAAACAGATTGATGAAATTGCAAGGCTTGCAGGTGGTTTAAAAGGAGAACTTGCAACACAATATGCAAAACAACTAAAAATGCGAGCAATGCAGGCAAAAGCTTAAATTCCTTTGATTTACTTACATAATTATTTAAATTTTAAAAAAACTATACTATAAAAAAGGAGTATGGTTTTTTATGTGTTGGCAAAAAATTCAAAGATTTCTGTTTTTATTTTTAATGGTTTTTGCCTTATTTTCAGTTAGTTTAGCAGAAAGCATTTTGTGTGTTGAGCAAAATTACCATGTTTTTGCTTTGTCTTCTCAGCCAGATAAAGTGGTTTTAGGTGGTAATGCTATAGGTTTTAATTATTGCGGTGATGGTGTTATTGTTTTGGCAAACAACAGAAAAACAGACAGTTTTGTGGATACTAGCAAGCAAGAACTGTTAAAAGAAGGAGACATCATTCACAAAATTGATGACAAGGAAGTGTTTTCTTGTGAAGATATTTCAAATTATTTAAATGATAAGCCAGCTAAAGAAGAAGTTACTGTTGTTTTTTCTCGTGACGGAAAAGAGTTTACATCAACATTAAAACCCACATTTGATTTACTGTCAAATTCTTTTAAACTTGGAATTTGGGCAAAAGATGAAGTTAGTGGACTTGGAACATTAACCTACATCAATCCAAAAAGTGGTTATTTTGCATCACTAGGTCATCCATTAACCGAAGGAACCACAGGAAAAGTGCTGCCAGTGAAAGAAGGAAAAGTTTATGATTGCAACATTTTGGGAATTAACAAATCAGCAAATGGAATTCCGGGCGAACTTAAGGGAACGATTTCAAGAAACAAAAACATTGGGGATATTTCAAAAAACACAAATTTTGGAATTTATGGACACATAAAAGATAAAGAAATGCTTTCATCAAGTAATCTAGTTTTTGTTGGTGGACGAAAAACAGCAAAACCAGGCTATGCACAAATTTACACTTCAATTGACAACAGTGGAGTTAAACCTTATGATATTCAAATCATAAAAACAAATTATCAATCAACATCAAACACAAAAAGCATGGTCTTAAAAGTTACAGACAAAAGTTTGCTCGAAAAAACTGGTGGCATAGTTCAGGGAATGAGTGGTAGTCCAATTGTTCAAGACGGAAAACTTGTTGGAGCATTAACTCATGTTTTTACAAATGATTCAACAAAAGGTTTTGGGGTTTATATTGATTGGATGATGTAAAATATCTTCGCAAAAACTAAAAAATGTAATTTTTTTAGAAAAAAAGAAGAATTTTGAAAAAAACTTTCCAAAAAAAGTAGACAAATGAAAAAAATTGTTGTATAATACGACTATAAAAAACACAAAGGAGAATTTAAATCATGTTTTCAATTTACTTTTTTGAAAATCAAAAATTTTTTAATGCAGAACTAAAAAACGAATTTTTAAATTTTGGATTAAATTTAGATTATGAAATGTCATTACACAAATTTTTTTCAAAGATAAAAAATTTTAGGCCAAATATTGTCGTGTTAGATTATGAAAATCCAATTTTCAACACAATTTTTTCCGAAGCTTTAGGTGCAAATTCCGAATTTTTTGTGCCATGTGTACTTGTGCTTTCTGATGGAAACAAAAACATTAATTTGCCAAACAGTTTTGTGATCAAAAAAGGAGAGTTTCAATCAAATGAGATTAACACATTTTTAAGCAATCACTATGAAATGATGAGCAACAATTTCTTTTTAAATGACAAAAAGCAAACAATAAATCAAAACATTTCAAAAATTTTGGTTGAATTTGATTTTTCAAACAAACTTAATGGCACAATTTATTTAAAAGATTGTTTAAGGCTTTATGTTAATGAAAGAATGCGCTTTTCAAAATCTGTTTCTTTAATACTTGAAAAAGTTGCTCTTGTTCATGAAACAAAACCTTCAAATGTGGACAGATGTTTAAGGTCGCTCATTTCTTCAATGTGGCAAAATAATGAAAAAGTTCTTTTTAACAAATTTTTTAAAACAAAACCTTCAACAAAAGAACTTATAAGAACAATGGCAGAATATGTTTTAGATAATGATGCTGTTGTGCAAAAAATTGAAAACATGGCATAAACACGTTGTTTTTTTCATATTTTTTTGTATGTCTATGCAAAAAGGTAGAGCAAAAAATTTAATTTTATTTTGGATAAAGGAAAATTTGGTGTTAAACAAATGGCTGTATATAATTTTGTTCGCTGTTTGTTTAATTTCTTTAATTGTTGGGTTTGTTGTTGGTTTTGGCAGGGCGGGTGATTTTTCAATTTATGACCTTCCAGACACCACACTGGTTGGGTTTATCACCAAAAAAACAAGTTCAGCAACTTTGTTTTTTTCAAGATTTTTTGCTTTTTTAAGTTTAATGCTCTTAATTTATGTTTTTTCCAGCAAGGTTTTTCTTGTGTGGATTAATTTCTTGATAATTGTTTATCAATCTTTTTTGCTTGCAATTAACACAGCAATATTAATTTCTGTTTACAAACTTGGCGGAGTAATTAGTGTTTTGCTGGTGTATTTTCCATTAAAATTCTTTTTGCTTGTTTTACTAATTGTTTGGACAGTTGTTTGTTTCCGGTTTTTGATTTCGCAAAAAAAATGTGGAATTTCGGTGTTTTCATCTGTTTTTTTAAAGCAAAACAAAACAATTTTAATTTTAACAATTGTTTTAGCTTTTGTTGTGTGTGTTTTGGAAGCAATTTTGCTTCCTTACGTAACTAGTGCTGTTTTTATTGGAATTAATTAAAAAAACACATAAAATCAAAATTTTTGCAAAACCTAAGCTTTAGGGGGATTTTTATGGCAACAGCAAAAAATTTGATATTAACTTTTTTTATTGGGCTAGTTTTGGTTTGTGTGTTTTCTTTTCATGGCACATGTTTTGTTTTTGCAGCAGAAAATTTAACGCCAAATTCAAAAGCTTCAATATTGTTAGAGGCACAAACAGGAAAGGTGTTAAGTGAACAAAACAGTTTAAAAGAACTTCCCATAGCAAGTGTAACAAAACAAATGAGCATTTTGCTTGTGCTTGAAGCAGCAAAAAACGGAACACTAGATCTTGAAAGTGAAATTAATGCAAGTGCAAATGCAGCAAACATGGGTGGTTCACAAGTTTTTATTGATGCAAACTCTTCTTACAAAGCAAAAGATTTGTTAAAAGCAATGATTGTTGCATCAGCCAATGATGCAAGTGTTGCTTTGGCTGAAAAAATTGCCGGAAGTGAAGAGGCTTTTGTTGAGATGATGAACAAAAAGGCATCTGATTTAGGATTAGAACACACAAACTATGAAAACTGCACAGGGCTTCCAGCTCCGTCACATTACTCTTGTGCTAAAGATGTGGCACTTGTTATGAAGGAACTTTTAAATTATCCATTGTATTTTGAATACAGCGCAATTTGGATGGAAGATTTTGTGCACCCAAGTGGCAGAGTAACCGGCATGGCAAACACAAACAAATTAATTAGGTTTTATGAGCCATGTGATGCCGGAAAAACTGGTTCAACACATGAAGCTGGGTTTTGTTTGTCTGCCACAGCAAAACAAGGGGATTTAAGGCTTGTTTCTGTTGTTTTGGGTGCGGATAACAGCAAAAACAGGTTTGCAGATGCAAAAAAACAATTTGAATGGGGTTTTGCAAATTTTCAAGCAACAAAAATTGTGGAAAAATCAAAAAATTTTGCTGAATTTGTGAATTTGCAAAAAGCAAAAACAACAAATTTGGTAATAACCCCAGAAAAAGATTTTGTTGAAGTAACAAAAAAAGGTGAAAATTTAAGCTTTGAAACAACTTTAAATTTGCCAAAATCTGTTCAAGCACCACTAAAACAAGGTGATGTTGTTGGACAAATTGAAATTTTAAAAGATGGAAAAACAATTGAAACCATTAACTTGATTGTAAATCAAGACATTGAACAAAAAGGCTATTTTGAAACAGTCAAAACAACCATAAACAAATGGTAAGGTAAAAATGTGCAATGAAAAGCACATTTTTTGTTATAATTTTAAATTTTTTGTCAGAAACACGCAAAATCGTTTGACTTTTTTAAAAAAATTGTGCATACTATGGTCATAACATCTTAATTCTAAAAGAATTAAAGTAAAAAATTGGGGGAAGAGTTATGAAATCAATCAAAAATTTAAATTCAAAAAGTTTTGCATTAAAAAATTGGAAGACTATTTTA
>CAMVKM010000033.1 GCA_947168085.1 uncultured Clostridia bacterium
TTAAAACCATTTGATTTTGCATACTCAACAGCCTCTTTGGCTGTTTTTACTGGATTTTGTGTTCCACGTTCAAAAACCTCAACATTTGCCTGTTTTCCAACAACCTGCAATTGATTGATTGCTGCTGGACGATAAATGTCACCGGCAACAAGCAAAACTTTTTTGCCTTGACTTTTAAGATAAGCTCCAAGTTTTCCACACATTGTGGTTTTTCCTGCACCTTGAAGTCCACACATCATAATGATTGTTGGTTGCTGTGAAAAATCAATTTTTGACTGAGTGCTGCCCATAAGAGCCACAAGTTCATCGTTAACAATTTTAACAACTTGTTGGCCTGGAGTAACACTTTTTATGATTTCTTCTCCAACAGCTTTTTTTGAAACTTCTGCAACAAAATCTTTTGCAACCAAAAAGTTTACATCGGCTTCCAAAAGAGCAACTCTAATTTCTCGCATTGCATCTTTAATTTCAAGTTCTGTAAGCCTTCCCCTTTTGGTCATTTTTGAAAAAATATGATTAAGCCTTTCTGATAATCCACTAAACAAAGACATTCTTAATCCTCCAAACTTTGTATGATACTAATTATACTATCTTGCTGCTTTTTTGTCAAATCTTTTGATAGATTAAAAACTTTTTGTTTGGCGTTTTCAATTTTTTTCAAAAATCCCAATTTTTCTTCAATTTTGTCAAGTTTTGATGTTGCTTGCTTAACAATGTCAAGCACTGCTTGCCTTGTCATGCCAAAGTTTTCTGCAATTTCACTTAAAGAAGCATCAAAATTTATGTAACTTTCTAACATTTGTTTTTGTTTTGGAGCAAGCAAATTTCCATAAAGGTCAAACTTTTTTGCCACTTCCAAAGTTTTTTCTAAATTCATTTTTCACCCCGTAAAGCAAAATTACATGACAAGTATATCACAACAACTTTAGGTTGTCAAGATATTTTTAAATTTTTTTCTATAAACACAAAAATTATAAATACTTCAAATTTTTTGGCGTATAATAAAATAATGACTAGAACAAAAATCGTTGCTTGGTGTTTAACTGCTTTTTCTTTCATCTTTTTTGGATGTGTGTTTTGTTTTTACGCATTGTTTTTCACTAAATATCAAGACATTGTGCAAAAAACATCAAAATCTTATGATTTAGATTCAAGCCTTGTTTTTGCCGTAATTAAAACTGAAAGCAATTTTAACAAAGATGCCCAATCACCCGCTGGAGCCCAAGGACTTATGCAGCTTTTGCCAAAAACAGCCAAATGGCTAAATGACGGAAACGATGTTGATTTGTTTGAGCCACAAAAAAACATAGAATTTGGCTGCAAATATCTAAAACTTTTGTTAAATCAATTTGAAGACAAAATCTGTGCCCTGTGTGCTTACAACGCCGGTCCAACAAATGTTTCAAATTGGCTTTTAGACAAAAACTGTTCAAAAGATGGTAAAACTTTGTTTTTTATTCCTTTTAAGGAAACTGAAAAATACACACAAAAAGTGTTAAATTATGAAAAAATTTACCAAATTTTGCTAAAGTGAAAAAGTTTTTAAAAAAAATTGTTTTTTTTAGTTGACTTTTTTCCAAGTTTTTTGTATCCTTTTTTGGTAAGAGGTGAAATTTATGGCAAAATTTTTTGTTGATGCCTTTGCGGATATGTTTGAGCCAGAGCTTTCAAACAACAACTTAAGTCTTGCTCCAACAAAACTGTTTTTAGGCAAAAAAGAAGTAATCTTTGATGGTTGGAAAAGACCACCCACAACAAAAATGATTGAAGACATCAAAAAATTAAAATATAGCATTGGTCACATAACCCAAGAAGAATGGATTGAATTTTTCACTCCTTTTCTTCAAGCAAAAGAAGATGTGGCATTTTTTAGTGTTTCATTGCAACTTTACATTGATGGCGGTGCTGACCTTTTGGCCGCAATCACAACACTTTCAGAACAATTTCCTAATCAAAAAATTTGTGTTGTAGACACAAAAACAGTTTCTCGTGGCACGAGCAACATTGCTGTTCTTACTTCAACTCTGTTTAAGAAAAATCAAAATTTTGACCAAGCTGTTGAATTTGCCACAAATTTGGCAGGACAATTTGTTACAGCCTTTGTTGTTGATGATGTTAAATTTTTGTCCACAAACCCAATAATGAAAAAAGCCGGTGCTTCCCTTTTTGGTGGACTTGTTGGTGTTAAACCAATTATTTGCATAGACAAAAAAGGAAATTTCAAATTGTTAGACAAATCACGTGGATTTAAAGCTGGTGTTGAAAAATTGTTTTCAATCGTTAACACAAATGGCGAAAACATTGCTGACTTTACTTTTTCAATTGTTTTTTCAAACGCAGACACCGAAGCTTTGGAACTTAAAAACAAATTTTTAAAAGTTGTTGATGAAAACGAAGTTACAATTATACCATCATCACTTAACAATATGTGTTTTGCTGGCGTTAAGTTTGTTGGAATAACTTTCCACAGCAATTAAAAAAGAACTTAAATTTAAGTTCTTTTTTTATTTAAACAATTTTGTGTTTGGCAAATTTTTAAATGCACTTAAAGCATTAGAATTGTAGGTTTTCAAAAGTTTTTTGTTGTCATTTGCTCTGTCTTCTGCTAATTTTATTAGTAAATCACAAAGTTTTGAAAAATTCATGTCTTTAAACAAATAATTTGCCATAGACCCCGGAATGGAATTTATTTCATTTAACAAAACTTCATTTTCAGTAACAAAAAAATCCATTCGAACAACACCAAAACATTCACAAACTTTAAAAGCTTTTTTTGCTGTTTGAAGAATTTTTTCTGTTGTTTGCTTGTCAAACTTTTGGTCAACAATTCTTGTTGCGTTAGAATTTAAGTACTTTTCATCAAAATCCAAAATTTCATGACTAGATTTTACTTCTTCAAACACTGAAATTTTCAAAAATTGCAAATTTCCAACACAAGCAACATTAACCTCTTTAAAATCACTTATTAATTCTTCAACTATAACTTTGTTGTCAAAACAAAAAGCAGTTTCCATGGCAAAAATTACTTCATCTTTTGTTTGGCATTTTGCAACTCCAATGCTGCTACCAGCTTTTGAGGGCTTTACAACAACATTAAAATTAAATTTTTCTTTAATGTTTTCAAGCACAACATCTTTGTTCTTTTTCCATTCAAAATCAAAAAATGTTTGAAATGTTGGCGTTTTAATGCCATTTTGCATTAAAATCATTTTACAAAATGCTTTGTCCATTGTTAATGCACTAGAAAAAACTCCACAACTTGTGTAAGGAATTTCACACAGTTCAAGCAGTCCTTGAATTGCTCCATCTTCCCCATTTTGACCATGCAAAGCCAAAATAATTGCATCTATTTTTTTTTGTTTTGTTCTTAAACCTGATTTAACAAACAAACATTTTTCTGAAGGACAAAGCCAACACTTTTTTGCATTTTTTGTGTTAAAATCTTGAAATGTTTCAATCATAATAAGTTTGTCCCCTGTCCACCAACATCCAAATTTATCAACAAAAATTGGAACAACATCATAATCTTGCCGTAAATTTGCAACAACTTGCAACCCTGTTAAAATCGAAATGTCATGCTCAAGTGATTTGCCACCAAAAATAACTCCTATTGTTTTCATAAAAAACTCCTTTTTTTATTTTATATGAAAAAAAGCACAATCATGTGCTTTTAAATGTAGTTGTCTGGCAAATCATTTTCCCACAAAATAACGTCACCATTTTTTATTATTTTTTTAAGTAACTGTTGAGACATTGCAAAGTTTTCAACTTCAAAAATGTTTTTTGTGTCAAAGTTAGAGTCTAAAAGTCCTTGTTTAATTGCCAGCAAATTGGTTTTGTTCACAATTATTACAACATCAGCTTTTTCTGCAATTTGTTTTCCAAATTGATAATTTGCAAGGCGTTCCATTGCTCCCAATTCAACAATCCCTGGAGTTATAACAATTTTTCTTCTTTCTTCAAACATTTGCAAAACTTCAAGCGCTCTTTGGCTCCCTACAATACTTGCATTGTAGGTGTCATCAAGCACAATCACATTGTTTGGCGCATTAACAAGTTCAAGCCTGTGAGCAACTGGCCTTATTTTTTCAATTCCTGCAACAATTTGCTGTGGAGTTAAACCCATTTTTTTTGCCATTGCAGCACACAACAAAATGTTTGAAATGTTGTGAACACCTAAAAGTTTTGTTGTGCAAGTGTAACTTTTGTTGTCAACAAAAAGCTTCAATGTTGTTCCATTTTTTGATGCTGTTATGTCTGTTGCGTAAATGTCAACATCTGTTTTTGTTAGTGAGATAATTTGTTTTTCACCATCAAAAGACTTTGAAACATCCAAAACAGCTTCATCATCTCCGTTAAAAACACAAAACCCATCTTTTCCCAAAAAATTTGGTAGTTCAGATTTTGTTCTTTTCACATTTTCAAACGAACCAAATGTTTGCATGTGTTGATGGCCAATTGATGTCACAATTCCCATGCTAGGCTTGGTTAGTTTGCAAAGATATTGAATGTCTCCACGACGCCTTGCCCCCATTTCAACAATAAAAACTTGATTTGTTGGGGTTAAATTTTCAAGAATTGTTTTTGTTATGCCCATTGGTGTGTTGTAACTTTGTGGAGTGGAACAAACACTGTATTTTTCGGAAAGAATTGTAGTGAGAGCATTTTTTGTTGTTGTTTTTCCAAAACTTCCAGTAATTCCAATGATTTTTAAATCTGAAAACATTTGAAGTTTTTTCATAGCTTTGATAACATAGCGATTTTGAATAATTTTTTCAAGTGGCTTTAACAGCAGATGTGCAAAAGGAACTAAAATAGGTATAAATAATGGTGTTAGCGCAATGCCACCATAACCCAAAATGTCAACAAATGTGCTCGAAAGTAAAATAAGTCCAAATGACACAATTACACACAAGAAAAACAACATAACATAGGCTCTCTTTACCCTAGATGTCATTTTTAATGGTGTTTTTTGTGGCGTTGAATTAATAACTTTAATAAAAATTATGGAAAACAAAAGGTAAAAAGCAAGACCTAAATAACAAAGATAATATTTTAATGGCTCAACAAAAATTCTAAAAACAACATTTGTTACCAAAATGCACACAGCACTTAAAACAACAACCATAAGCACTCGTAAAAAATATTTTCCACGAGTGTTTGAAAGCCAACTCATATAACCATGCAAATGATAGCCATTTAACTGGCTTATTTGCATAAATTTTTTTGACTCAATACAAAGTAAAATTGCATTTCCTACTGCTAAAAAAATTGCTATAAAAAAATGCCAATTTGAAAAATCCCAAAAATCTAACATGAATCCCTCCAAAAATCTAAACACAATTTGTTAAATTCATTAAAATTTTGAATATGAGAAAAATGATCTCCATTAAAAATTTTTAATTTGCTGTGTTTTATTGCTTTGTGTATTTGTTTCCCCATAAAAAGTGGTGTTGTTTTGTCTTGTTTCCCCCAAACAATAAGCGTTTTTTGACTAACTTTTTTAAACTCATCCAAAAAATTTTCATTGGTAACTTTTGCCATAATTTCTCTCATGATGCCACTTGTTTGTTTCCAATCTTGTGAACCAAATGTTTCTAAAACTTTTTTATCTTTTTTCCCCAAACTTACTAATTGTTTTAATCGTTTGTATTTTTGGATTAAAAGTTTGGTTTTAAAACTTTTTTTAAGAACTCCAGCCGAATCAACCAAAATCAAACTTTTAACAAAACTTTTGTGTTTATTGGCCAAAGCTGTTGCCACTTTTCCACCAAAAGAATGCCCCACTAAATGACAATCTTTGATGTTTTTTTGCTTTAAAAAATCAAACACAAAATTAGCATAATCAAAAGAGTTTAAAATCTCTTTGGGTTTTTGACTTTGTCCAAAACCCCATAGGTCTAAACAAATTGTTTTCACATGTTGTGACAAAACCTTTGCTGAACCCAAAAAATCAGATAAATCACTGCCCCAGCCGTGTAAAAACAAAACAACGTCATCTCCGCACCCAAATTCTTTATAACTGGTGTGTAAACCAAAAACTTTCATAAAAACCAACTCACAAAACTTTTCGCATCACAAAACCATCTTGTCCTTCTTTATAATAATTTGTGCGTTTCCCAACAATTTCAAATCCCATTTTTTCATACAAAAGTTGTGCAGAAAAATTAAACTCATTAACTTCCAAAACAATGCTTGAAATTTTGTTTTGCTTTGCTGTTTCAAACAAAAACTTTAAAAGATTTTGTGCCACACCTTGATTTCTTGCTTCTGGTTTTACAACAATACGCAAAATTTCAAACTCATCAACAGCATTCATGGTTGAAACATAACCTAAAATTTCTTCATTTTGTTTTAGCAAAAAACAACTAAAATTAGGATTTTCAAAACTTTGAATTAATGCTGTTTCTGACCAAGCCATGCCATCTTCGGCAATATTTTCTAATTCAAGAATCTGTGAAACATTTTGCTTATTTGCTTTTAAAACATTAAACTTGTTAAAAACAATTTTTTCTGCTTGACTGCTGCGAAGATACAATGGAATAATGTTGTGAAAATCAACAAAATTTTTTGTTTCAATTTGTTTTTTTACACACTCGCCTAATGCATTTGCCGTTTGATTTTGCAAAAACTTGTCAAGCCAAGGATGCGGTGCACCTTGCTTTTTGTCATCATAATAACAAAATGTTACTTTGCCTAATTTAGATTTAATTTCTTCAAACTGAGCAAATGAACAAAGTTTTGGTTTAATTAATGGTTTAAAACTATTTTCTGTTTTTTTAAATAATTGATAATAAAGGTTTTCTGCCCCTGCGTTTATTGCTGAACAAACAATTTCTCCTGTTTTGCTTTGCGTAAAATTATTGTATGCCAAAACTTCTAAGGCGTTTACAGCAACACATTTTGCTTGCTTTACATAAGCAAACATTTTGATAACAGAAAGGCCAATTCTAATCCCAGTAAAAGAACCCGGACCAACAACAACTCCAAAAACATCAATATCATCAAGAGTAATTTGATTTTTTGCCAAAAACTCATCTAAAAGTGGGAAAAATGTTTCGCTGTGTTTTGAAAATTCTGTTTCAAGCACAAACATTTTTTCATCTTTTTGCAAACAAAATTGTGTTCCAGCACTGGTTGTGTTAAAACTAAGACTGTTCATTTTTTTTACCCCTTTTAACAACAAACTCTCTTGTGTTGTCATTAACAATGTTAATATGTATGTCTAAAGTGTTTGTTGGCAAAATGGCTTTTGCTTTTTCTGGCCATTCCACAATGTTTATGACATTTTTGTCTTGAAGCATTTCATCCAAACCCACTTCAAATGCTTCACTTATGTTTTCAAGCCTGTACATGTCAAAATGCTGAACTACAACATTTCCTTCATAAACATTAACCAAAGCAAATGTTGGGCTTGTAACAACTCCACTAAAACCCAAATTTTTGATAAGAGCTTTTGAAAATGTTGTTTTTCCACTGCCCATGGGCCCAAACAAAAGTATGGTTTGCCCTGGCCTTAACTTTAAGGCAGTGGTTTTTGCAAACTCTTGTGTTTCTTTTAATGAATGTGAAACAAATTTAATCATTTTTCAGCCTTTTTTGTTTTTGTTGATTTTTCTGATTTTTTGTTTGTTGCTTTTTTGGTTTCTTTTTTTGCTTTTGGTGCTTTAGCCTCTTCTTTGTCTAACTTTTTGGCTTTTGTTTTTTGTTGTGGTTTTTCTTCTTTTTTTGGTTTTACTTTTGTTTTGCTTTCTTTTTTTGTTAGTTTTTTAATGTCTTCAAATCTAAAAATGTTTTTGCCAGTTGACCAAATTTTGTCAAGATGATAAAAATCTCTAATTTCGGGTGTAAAAATGTGAACCAAAATTTCATTGTAATCAAGCACAATCCAATTATTTACTCCATCACGACGCAACAATCTTGTGCCTTGTTTTTTGAGTTCTTCTTCCACAAAATCAGCTATCGCTTTTGTAAGTGTTGTGTTTGATGCTGTGGCAACAACCATAAAATCAATTTCACTGCTTTGTTTTGATATGTCAAAAATTTCAATTGCTTCTCCCTTTTTTGCATCAATAATTTCACATATTTTCATTACCAAAGATGTGTTTTCATTTTGAGTTAATTCTTTCATCGTTTTTTTACCTTCCTTCTACTTTTATATTATAACAAAAAAACCTACAAAAAGTCAAATAAAACATCCACTTTTTTCATGTTTAATCATTTTTGTTTTTGGAAACAATTTTTTTATGACAAAATTAAAAATTTCAAAATATTTTGATATTTTAACAACTTCTTTAACACTTTTTTTGTTGTTTTTTTGTTGGATAAAATTTTACACAAAAAATCCATTACTAAGCGGAATTTTTGCTGTTTTTTTGATGGGAATTGGAGTTTTTTTGATTTTTTTTGCAAATTTTAAACATGAAAAGAAAAAAACTTTGTCAAAAAACGCGATTAAACAAGCAATTGATTGTGCTTTGCAATTACAATTTTCATCAAAACAAAACGTTGAAAACTTTTTTGAACAAACATTAAAAAACAACTACAAAGTTACAAAACACAATTTTGGGTTTGTTTTGGAAAAAGACCACAAAAAAATATTTTTTGTGGCTAATTTTTGGCTTGAAAAATTAGATCTGTACCATTTTTCTCAAATTTATGTTGCTGCAAAATCTTTAAATTTAAATGAAATTTTTGTGTGCTCTAACGATTTTGATGAAGCAACAAAAACTTTTGCAAAAGGAATAAAAAACTTAAAAATCACATTTTTTGACAAATTTTTAACCTATTCCACTTTTATTGAACCTTTTAAAATTCTTCCGGAAAAGGTTGTTGACACAACTCCCGAAAAATTAAAATTAAGAGAAATTTTAAAACTTACAATTAGTCGTGAACGAACAAAACACTATTTTTTAAGTGGACTCATTTTGTTTTTGTGCAGTTTTTTTGTTCCATACAAATTTTATTATCTAGTTTTTGGTTCAATTGGTTTTTTGCTTGCACTAACAACTTTGATTTTTGCAAACAAATCGCCAAAAAGGCTTAACTTAACAAAAAAAGAGTAGTAAAACTACTCTTCATAGGTAAATTCAAAATCATTTATGATAACTGTGTCACCATTTTTCATCCCCATTTTTAAAAGTTTGTTAATAATACCATCTTTTTTTAATCGCTTATAAAAATAAGCAAAACTATCAGGATCAGACACAACAACTTTTCGTGAAAGTTCATCAATAAGTCCACCAGTTATTTCAAACACTCCTTCTTCAAGTTGTTCTATGTTCAAAGAATAGGTGTCATGCGGAGCAAACTTAAAATCATCACTCTCAATTTTTTCAATTTTTGGAAGTTTTTTTACCATTTCAAAAACCTTGTCAATCAGTTCTTGAATTCCTTGATGATTTGCTGCAGAAATCACAAAAATGTCACTTTGTGCATATTTTTTGTCTTTTTTTAACGATTTTTTGAAATTATCCAGTGATTTTTTTGCATCTAGGCACAAATCAATTTTGTTTAACACAATAATCTGTGGTAAATTTGCAAGCTTTTTGCTGTAATTTTTAAGCTCAACATTAATCTTTTCAAAATCATCAAAAGGGTCTCTTCCCTCACTGCCTGAAATATCCACAAGATGCAAAATAAGGCGAGTTCTTTCAATATGTCTTAAAAACTCATGACCAAGTCCAACACCTTCACTTGCCCCTTCAATAAGTCCTGGAATGTCGGCAAGCACACAAGATTCACCATACCCCTTTAACACTCCCAAATTTGGAGAAAGAGTTGTAAAATGATAGTTTGCAACTTTTGGTTTGGCATCAGTAATTACAGAAAGCAGAGTTGATTTTCCAACATTTGGAAATCCAACAAGCCCAACATCAGCAATTGTTTTAAGTTCTAAAGTAATTTCATACTCATCTGTTTTTTGACCTGTTTGGCTAAAATTTGGAGTTTGATGTCTTGACGATTGAAAATGCGCATTCCCCTTACCTCCAAAACCACCTTCAAGTAGCACAAAAGTTTGGTCTTTGTCAAACATGTCAACAATAACTTTGCCACTTTCAGGGTCTTTTACAACAGTTCCTTGTGGAACTTCAATAACAAGACTTTCTCCACGCTTTCCTGTGCAATTTTTTGGCATTCCATTTGCCCCATTTTCTGCTCTAAAATGTTTTTGAAAACGAAAATCAACCAAAGTGTTCAAATTTTCTTTGGTTTTCAAAATAATATCTCCCCCTTTGCCGCCGTCTCCACCATCTGGACCACCATTGGGAACATATTTTTCTCGTCTAAAAGTGGCTGCACCATTTCCACCATTTCCTGCTTTTACAAATATATTTACTTTGTCTATAAACATTTTTTCACCTTTCTTTGTTTTCTTTAAAAAACTTACAAAACTTTTTAAGTTCACAACCATCACATTTTGGATTTCTTGCTGTACAATGATATCTTCCAAACAAAACCATGCGATAATGAGCATCATGATTAACATAATTTGGATATTTTTTCATAAAACTGTCTGCCGTTTTGTTTGGTGTTGTTTCATCAACAAGACCTAAACGATTTAACACTCTAAAAATGTGCGTGTCTACACCCAAAACCTTTTCATCAAAAATAATTGATGCCACAACATTTGCAGTTTTTTTGCCAACCCCTGCAAGTTTTTCCAGTTCTTCAGCCGTTTTAGGCAACTCTCCGCCATAATCTTCAAGAACTTGTTTGCTCATTTTAATAATGTTTTTTGCCTTGTTGTGATAAAAACCAAGACTAAAAATCATTTTTTCTAAATCTTCTTGCTCTAATTTTGCAAAATCTTTGGGGGTGTTATATTTTTTAAACAAAACTTTTGTAACTTCATTAACTCTTTTGTCTGTGCATTGAGCAGAAAGTATTACTGCCACCAAAGTTTCAAAAGGAGTTGAAAAATTAAGTTCAGTTTTTGCTTCTGGAAAAAGTTTTTCAAAATAATTAAAACACTCTTCAATTTTTGACATAAAAATCTCCTTTTAGATCATTATATCATAAACAAAAAAAATATACAATAAAAAAGAGCAAATTGCTCTTTTTACCTTGCAAAACTTAATTCAAAATTTTTCTTTGTCTCATTTTTGTTTTCTTTTGGCTTTTTCAAGCGCTCTTCAACTTGTTTTGTTAGCGCTTTTAACTTACTTTCACTATATTCTCCGCCTGTAACAGCCTTTATTACATCAGGATCTGCAAAGTCATCTATAGCATATTTGTCAGGATAATTTGTCACTCGTTTAAATAAATCATATAGTTTTGGTTTTAAATTACAAAGAAAACCCAACCCACAAGCCATAATTGCTTTTTCATCATTATTATTGTCGCCAAAATAAACCACATGTTTTTGTCTTATTGTATTGTCATATTGATTTAAAAAATGTTTTACAACATCATGTTTGTTGTTTACAGAAACCTCGACATAATTTTCGTTTGCAACAAAACTTAGTTCTGGAACAACTAAAGATAACTGCTGAGTGATTTGTTCTGATTTTTTTAAACTTAAAATATTTAAAGATAAAACAACATTAGATTTTTCAAGAGTTTCCATCCCAAATTTGTTGGTATTTTGAATTGGTAAATCAAGTTTGTTTGCTTTTATAAAAATATTAGTCAATGTTATAACACTAGCTTTTTTAATTTTTGAAATTACGCTTTTGCTATCTCTAGCCCTTTCAATATAGTTTTTGTTTTTAGTTTTGTAGACAAGAACAGCGCCTGAATCAATTGTTTGAACAGTTTGTTTAATCTTTTTTAATTGATCATTTGTGATACTGTTTGTTTCATAAAATCTGTCAATATACCCACCACTGTTTGATGCAATAGACACATCAAACATATCACGTGAAATGTGTGCTTCCTTGCAAATTTTGTCCACAACATCAAAAACTTCAGCATAATTTTTTCCTGATACAAACAACACAGGCATTCTTGTGTTATAAATTTTTTTCATAATTTGCGGAATGCCCTTTTGAAGTGTTTTTCCATCAGATTTTAAAATTGTTCCATCAACATCAAAAATATAAGCTTTTATACGATTGTTCATAATAGTTAGTCCTCACATTAAAGTGACTACATTATATCACAAAAAAACAAAAATTGCAACAGGGTTTTTAAAATAAAAAAACTATTATCACTTTGATAATAGTTTTTTTGATTATTTACCTTTTTTTGCTTTTTCTGGTCTTGAAAAAATCCAACCAAAAACACAAGCCAAAGCAGAAACTATAAGCAAAAGCCAAATTCCCACTCCAGCAGCATATTTTGTCCCTAAAAGTGAAGCTTCTGTCATTTTTCCAGCCAAAATAAGAATGGCAACAAAAACTAAAATACTGCAAACTAAAAGGATTGCTAAAACAACATTGTTTATCAAATTAAGTTTAAACTTTAATTTAATTGCATTTAAATCTCTAAACAAAAGAAGAAATCCCATAACAATTAACAAAGCAGCAAAAACCATTGCAACAATTGCAAAGATTGTAAACATTGTGTAGCCACCAACACTACCCCAATCTTGTGAAAATAATGACCAACCTGTGTAAGTAGTTGAAGCATTTCCTAAAGTTGATGTAAAACAAGTTAAACAAAAAAACACAAAAGTGCACACACCTGCAGCAAGTGAACTGATTGCGCCAATAAATTTCATAAATTTTTCCCCCTTTATGTTTTTATAATAACATTTTTTTTAATATATGTCAAACAAAAAATCTTATTTTTTGATTTTTTAAAACAAAAAAACAGGCTTTTTTACAAAAGTCTGTTTTTTATATACTTTTTTAACGAATATACTTTAATAATAGGTTTATTTTGTCTTGTAATTCAAAATAATTGAACCAACCTTGGCTGGTTTAAAATTTTCCCACCAAAAATTCATACCGATTTAACTCAAATATGAGATTTTTTGATTTCGTCGACAAAGGTCGAGGCTCTTAACCTCTCCTTAAAAGGAGGTGATCCAGCCGCACCTTCCGGTACGGCTACCTTGTTACGACTTCAC
>CAMVKM010000034.1 GCA_947168085.1 uncultured Clostridia bacterium
TTTTCCAACAACTCCACCAACAAATGATTCACCCATGCAAAACACACCAAACAAAAATTGTTCAATTGTCATGTTGTTAATTTTTGATGTTGCAGTTGAACATTCAGCATGTCCAAACACACCACCAACAAAAAGTGTTGAATTTGCATTTTCAATTTTTAAACAATTTGTGTCGTCAATTTGTTCAATTTCAACCTTTCCGGTTGATGCTGAAGACATATTAACAGCAACGTGTCCACCCACGTAACCAGCATATCCACCAACATAAACGTTTGCTTTTGCATTTGTTTTAATTCCGGTTTTAATGAACACATTTGATTTTGAAATTGCCATGTGGTCAGCATATCCCGCAATTCCACCAACTTGCAAAACTTCATCTTTTGGTGTTACGTCAATGCTTTCAATCAAAACTTTTGACACAATTTGAGTGTAGTAGTCATTTTGTGATTTTCCAACCAGACCACCAATTGCCTTGTAGCTGTCGCCATAACCCATTTCATCGCCAGCAGGTTTGTGCTTTTTAATTGCAACTTTATCATCACTTGCTGTGCTGATTTTTATGTTCGTGAATCTACAACTTTGTGAAGTGTAAGCCAAAAGTCCAAAGTAATCATTGTTAAGATTTTTAAGAACCACTTCATCATCAAAAACAAAATCAATGTTTTCTAATGAAAGGCTTTTAATGTAACCAAAAAGTGGTATGCTTCCTGAGTTGTTTAAAAATTTGATTGTTACATTTTTGTGTGGATTGTTTAAGTTTTCTCCACGAATTGTTCCACTAACAGGTTTGTCTTCTGACGAAAGTTGTTGAAATGCTAGCAAATAATCTTGATTTGACAAATCAAACACAAGGTCATCAGTAACAACAAAGTTTCCAATTCTCCCACCTTTAATGTAGGTTAAAAAGTCTTCTTCTGTTGTAATTGGTTGAACACTTACAATTCGTCCTGTTACAAGCCTTGGGAAAATAATGTTTGTCCAAGTTCTGTCAAGTCTCCATTGTTGTTCGTTAAATGCATTAAACACCAAATTCATGTTTTCAAGGCTAACAGCAATGTCTGAAAGTTCATCAAAAGGTTCTTGTGATTGCACATCACCAAAACATGCTTGATAAATAATGCTGTCATAGTTGTCTCCAACCGTTCTTACTGTGTAATTTCCAACAAAATGTTTGTGTTTGTTGGTGTGCAAAACATCTTCATTAAATGTTACAATTGTTGAATCGGCTGGAGCAAATCCATCTGAAAATACAATATAAAATTCTTTTGATGATTCATCTGTCATTCTTGAAGAATACAAAATTTTTCCAAACAAAGCACCTTCAAAAACTGCTGCATTTTCGTCAGTGTTTTGGCTGCCAAAGCTTGAAGGCAAAACAACAATTGAGTTGGCGCCTTGTGTGTTTACAATTCCTGTTGCAATTCCAACAAGGCCGCCCGTTGTTGTGCCTGCTCCAACTTTTGCTGTTGTGTAAATGTTGCTTAGGTAAAGTGAAACACTAATTTGGTCACTTTCTTCGCCTTGTTTTTCGTTGCGAAGAACAAATTTTGGTTCTTGACCTTCTTCACTTATGTCAACATACTCGTAGCGATTGATTGGTGTTGCAATTGTTGCAACGTTTACAACAGCGTTTAAAGCTGCTTTGGTTTCTATGGTTTCAATGCTTGAAACACTAAGTCCAACGACACCACCAGCAACAACAGCATTTGTGCTAACAACATTGCCACGGTTGTAAACATAAGCAATTCGTCCTGTTTTTGATTGTGTTCCATCTTGTGTGTGTCCAACATTAAGTCCAACAATTCCACCAACAACAAAATTGCTTTCTTCAAACAAAATTTCTGTTGCTTGCTGGTCTTCTGCCCTTCCTGTTGCAACAAACCTCTCATCACTTGTTTGTTGCTCTGTGCCTGAAAGTGCAACATAAGAGTATTCAACAAGTCCACGGTTTTCTCCAACAATTCCGCCACTAAATGAACCACCTTGAAGTGATTGTCCATTTTTAGATTTTGTGTTTAACACAAATGTTGAAGATGACACTGTTGATGTGTTTGACACAAAACCAAACACTCCACCAACAATTTCAGCACCAATTGTAACATTTCCAAGAGTTGAACAATTTACAACTGCTGGTTCTTTTTCACCACTTTCAAAAGTGCCTAAATCATAGTCAACAATTCCAATAACACCACCAGCATAAGAAATGTTTGTGTTCACATCTTGAACTTCGGCATTATCAACTTGTTTGTAAAATTCAAGATTTCCTGTTGTCGATGGACTGAAAGTTGAAACAACAGTAATGCTTGATTTGATGTTTTCAACACGGCTGCGTGTTCCTGTTGTGTTTTTAAAGATTCCAACAAGTCCGCCAGTTGCGTTAAATCCGTTGATTTTTGAATCAATGTCATAAGCATAAATTTTTATGTTGTTTATGTCAGCATTAACAGCGCTTCCTGCAAGAGATCCAACAGCAAAACGTTGTGTTCCAGAAATTTGGTCTGGAGTTAAAACTAAGTTTGAAACAACTGTGTAGTCATAACTTCCAATTCGGCTAAACAATCCCAAAAATTCTCTTGTTCCATTAAGAATTTTGTAATGTTTAACATTCATTCCATTTCCCCAAATTGTTCCGTTAAAATCATTTTGATATGAAAATTCTGGGCTACCACCAGCAAAATCAACATCTGCAATGAATCTAACAAACACTCCTGCTTCTTCATTTCTTGGAAAAGCTTCATTAAATGTTGAAGTGCTGTAAACAATCCTTGGGTTGTTGATTGTTCCTGGGCCAAAAAGCGTGTAGCTGTAGTTGTAAGACTCATCTGGATTTTGTCCATCAATCACACGATTTGAAAAGGCTGTTAAGTTTGCTTGAACAAGGCTTGGAAGATTAAACTCATCTTCACTGTCACTGTTCCAAACACCATCTCCATCAGCAGAGTTTTGGAAAACAAATCCCCAAAGTTTTGAGTTTTCTCCACCACGAAGGTCTTTTCTTTCAACTGCTGTTGCTGGATCAGCAAGGCTTTCTTTTATCACTGCATCATTATTTAAAACATCATCAATCAAGTAAAAACAATTTTCAACTGTTCCGCTGTTTAAAACATCAAGCGTTGCATCAACACCAACAAATTGTCCATTCATGCTGCTTGAACTGTTTAAGAGTGATGCTGTGTAGCAATCTTCAATCACACTTCCACTTGTGTTGTTGCTGTAAACAAAACCACCAACACCCAGTGAACTTACAATTTCAATGTTGCTAAAACAGTTTTCAATTTCGCCTTCATTTTGGTTAACAAATCCAGCGGCTGAACCTGTTGAGTAAATTTTGTTTTCTGTGGCTCTTGCGTATTTAATTTGTTTGTCAACAATGTAGTATTCAACATTGTCCAAAACAAACACAAGTTGGTCTCTGTCAACCACTGCTTTTTCGTTTAAATTTTTGTCAATTATCTTAAATTCTTCATGATCATAGTGGAAAACGTCTCTGTCAATCACAAAATTGTTGTCGCCATCAAGCAAAATTTCATGTTTTGCACTTTCAACATAACTTGTGTTAATTTTTCCGTTGTAGTTGTTAAATCCAACAAATCCACCAACCATTGAACTGTCGGTTGTTGTGTTAAACAAGTTTACAACGTTTCCATTTGCAAAGTAGCTTGCAGCAATTGTTCCGTCGTTTTGTCCAACAAATCCACCAAATCTTCCGCCACCAAAAATGTTTAATCCAACTTGCGCATCAAGTGTTCTGTTTCCTAAGGTTCTGATGTTTCCAATTCTTCCAACACGGCTGTTTGAAATAAAGCTGTTTTGGCCATTAAATCCAACAAGCCCCCCAACATTTGCATCAACGTTTGCACCATCAACTGTTGGTGAAACAAGAATAAA
The DNA here is from genome assembly GCA_947168085.1 of uncultured Clostridia bacterium. Lineage (GTDB taxonomy): Bacteria > Bacillota > Clostridia > Christensenellales > UBA1242 > UBA7584. The sequence goes on from CAMVKM010000034.1 coordinate 3,889, forward strand.
GGTGCTGACAATGTTTCGGGTGTAAATGTGCGCTTCATTTGTTGAACCCATGTCAAACCAAGAAGTGAAAATTGTGTTTGCGTAAGGATATGAGTTTTTAAGAACTCCTTCTTTTTGGTCTACAACCTTAGAAATTTGTGCATCAGTTTGAATGTAACGAAGCCAGTTTGCTTGAGAGTTGTAGTAATTTGCATAATCATTGTTGATTGGTGGGTTTTGTGAAATTGGGTCATAATCACTGTAGGCTGATTCGTTTTCTTGTGATTCACGATAAGTGCTGATAACTTCACAGTTGTAAATAATTCCACCATTGTTTTGTGCAACTAAAAATCCAAAATTAACTGTTTTAATTCCACGAAGGTCTGTTACAACTGTTCTGCTAACATCCAAAATAATGTTCAAAAGTTTTGATGGTTTGTTTTCATTTGTTGTTGAATCTTGGTAGGTTGAAAGTGTTGTAAACAATCCAACATCAATCGATTGCACAAAAGCACCTGAATCAGTTTTTGTTTTTATGTCAAAGTTTTGTAATGTGATAACAAATCCATTTCCGTCCAAACTTCCAATTTTTGTTGAAAGTGGTGTCCAGTTTGAAAGATAAATGTCATTCATCAAAATGTAGTGTCCACCCTCAACCATTTCTCTTAATTGTGCTGCTGAGTAAATTGGGTCTGGGCTAACTTCGGTTGATGAGTTCACAAAATTAATGTTAAATTGATACTCGTAAAGATAAATTGATTCAATCAAAATACCCGCACCCCAATCAATGTCAAGCATTGAAGCATAGTAATCTCCTGCAAGCGTGTAACCTCTTGCAACAGCAACTCCAAAATTTGAATCGGTGGTTTGAACTTTTCCACGAACAACAGTAAAGGCTTCATCTGTGTTTGAATCAGTTTTTGTGTCTATGAAAAAGTTTTCATAAGAGTTGTTTTTGTTCATGCGTTTGTTTGCATACTCCCAAATTGAGTCTCCCGCACTAGAACCAATGGCATTAAGGTCTTTAACATAGCTACTAATGTTTGTTTTTAAAGCAGCAAATGCTTGATAAAACTCTAATTCATAGTCCTTGTAAGTGCTTTGGAAATATTTTTTAAACAAATCCATTGCCTTTTGGTTGATTGAACTTTTGTTTGCATTTTCAGCATTAAACAAACCAAAATCGGTTGTAACATTAAGTTTTAGTGCTGTGTAACCATCTTGAATTCTTGCTTCAAGTGTGTTGCCGCTTTGCGAAATGCCTTCAACACCAATTGATTTGATCAAAAAGTCCACAACATAAAGGGTTAATCTGTATTCCGTGATTTGCTGCATAGAACTTGAGTAAACTGTTCCAACAACATCAATTGTTCCATCAGTTGCCTGCGCCAAAATGCCAACATAAAGATTTAAGTTAAATGTTACATTTCCTGTTTGATTTGTGTAGGTTGGATTTTCTTTTGTAACATTTGTTGCTTGTTCAAACAAAACAACAGAACTTAAAATATCTGAGCCAGACACCCCATCAACTCTAAATTTGATGATTGAGTTCTCAGCAATTCCACTTGCAACAATCACAGATTCTGTTCCACGAGCAACAAAGTTTCCAAAATCACTTTGAAGTGAAAGCTGAACAAAAGGAGCAAACACCGACAAAAGCACCAAACTTCTTGTTCCTGCAACAGAAATCTGCCCTGTTTGACTGTCTTTTTTGTAAGCAACAACATTAATTTTTAAATATGTTCCTTCTGGAATTCCAACTTCAGTTAAAGTTGAAACATAGAACACACTGTTTAAAATAACGGCTGGATTGTTGTAAATTTCAATTGAACCATCTTCTGTGTTTGTTCGTGAGTACTCATCTGAGTATTTTAAGTCGCCAATTCCATCAACTGTTGCTTCATAAACATAGTGTGCAAAAGAAATTTTGTAAGGGTTGTTTGCATCACTGCTTATAACAATGTAGTCATAATCAGCGTAAGGTTGAATGATTGAAATCTTTAAAAGTCCAAGTTTTCCACTTCCAATTTGTGTGCTTGCTTGTTCTTTTCCATAGTTTAGTTTGTAATCAGATTTGTCTTCATAGTGCAAAAGTTCAAGAGTTGTGATTGTTGTTGGTTTCCAATTTATTGTTAGGTTTGCCTCTTTTGTTGAACCATCATCATTTGTTGCAACAATTCTAACTGTTTGAACAACTGTGTTTGAAAGCCTTACTTGGTCATAGAAAAATTCTAGTTGCAACAAAATTTGATTTGTGTCTTCATTTGGAGTGCAAACAAAGCGAACAACTTTTTCTGTTCTTGAACTGTTGTAGAATTTCAAAATACCTTCAACCGTTCTGAACGCATCACCATTAACGCAATTTCTCAATTCTGTCAAAGTTGATGCATCAACATAATACAAGTCTTCCTCATTATCAAAAGACATTGTCATTGGATTTTTTGGATTGTTAAATCTGTTTTCAATGCTTTGCAAAACTTCTTTTATAGCATCTGTTTTTATGGTCAAGTTAACACTAAATGTTTCACTGTTTGAAATTTCACCAACATTTTCACTTAATGAAAGACCTGAAACACCCTTAAAAATGTATGGGGTAAATGCTTTTTGAATTGAAAGTGCTGGATTTAGGTTTGTTTGTGTCATGTTAAGTGGAACATAAGTCACTGTGTCACTAAACTGAACTTTTATTGCAAGAGTTGCAATAATTCTGCCACATTCCACTTCACTTTCAGAAGGTTTTGCCTTGATAATTTGATAAGGATTGTTAAGATAGCCCATGTTGCCATCAGTATCCAAAATTTCAATTTTTGAATCTTCAAAATCATAAATTAAAGCAAAATTGTCACCATACATGGTTGAACTTGCCTGAACAAAGTCGGTGTAAAGGTAAACAGCTCCACCTGAAGAAATTTTTAAGATTTTGCTGTTTTCCCAACCCATTTTTTTGTAGGTAAATTTGTAAACAACATCAAGGTTGCCTTCTTTTATGATGTTTGCAAAAACAACATCATTAACTCTGGCAGCCCTGCCAGCAACAGAGTTAATGTGATTACTTAAAACTGTGTTGATGTTTGCTGGAGAGTAATTTGCAATTTCAAGTGTTGAAATAACACTAAAACCCCACCCTGAGTTAGAAAACACATATTTAAATGTTGTTGCTTCATCGTTTTGCACATTTACAAACACAACATCATTGTTTGTTGGATCTCTATCAAATGTTTCAGAAACAAATGCATTAAGTGTTGCTGAAGAAATGCTGCTTCTGTCTGCAACAACAAAAGTTCCAATCAAATTTTCTTCTGGCAAAAGTTCAATGTCTTTTTCAATAATTCTGTTTTCAATGTCAACAGCGGTTGCTTCATTATTTCCACTGTTTGTGTAGTAATACATGTCAAAATCCAAAAAACCACCAATCACACAAATTTCAAAAGAAGCTTTGATTGTTGAGTTTTTTCTTGATGCTATTGTTATGGTTGAGTAACCAACAGAATGGAATTCAAGTTCAAAGGTTGAAGGGTCAGAAACAGACACAACATTTGGATTGCTTGATGTTACAACAACTTTTCGGTCATTGTTGTCGGTTCTAACACGCATCATGTCGTTTTCAGTTAAAGTGTCAAGACCAATAAGTTCAGCAGAAAGCAAAAGCTTTGCAAAAGAATTCATATCATCATCAATTCTGCTTTTTCCAAACAAAGCAAGGCTGTCTAGGCTTACAATCATTTTGTTTGAAGCACTATCAAAAGTCCAAAATGTTGGGAAAATTGCTTCAACTGTAGAGCCATCAATGTTTCTAACAACAGGTTTTACACCCATTCCCAAACTTGAAATGCTGATGCTTGTCATTTGATGTCCATAAAGATACTCTGCAATGCCATTATTAAAAACAACAAGAACTGGAAAATCGTCATTTAGGCTGCTTTCTGGCAAACTTTGAACCCAATATTCATTAGACCAATTGTTTCTAATGTAGGCCAAAAAGTTTTGAAGTTTTAAATCATTTACCGGTTTTGCTTTTGCTCCAAAATTGTTTGGAACATTTTCGTTACTGTCAATTGCAAAGTAACATTCGTTGTTGGCAATAAAATCATAATTTGAGTAACCAACAAAGTTTTGCAATGACTCACTCACAATTTCACCCTCAAGGTCAAATTGTGGATTTACAAAAATTCCTTTTCCGTTTGCCATGATTGTGTAGCACTCAGAAAAACTGGCTCCATTTGATGTTTCTGCGCTTCCAGCAAATCCACCAATTTTAAATTCATCACTAAAATCTATGTTTTCATCAAAAACAAAAACATCACCAATGCTAAATGCTGCAAAAATGGTTTGTGTTAGTCCGCCATCAGCATCAGACACAAATTTTCCAACAAATCCACCAACAACTGGTTTTGCTTCTGTGCTGTCTAAATTAATTTTAACCCTAGCAAAACATGAGTGGATTGTTGAGTTAGACATAAATCCAACAAATCCGCCAACATTGTCACGAGCAACAATGTCACCATAAAATTGTGTGCTCTCATCAATTGCAGAACCAAATTTTTGAATTTGAAGATCAACATATGACAAAACATAACTTTCAATAATTTGTGAATTTTTCTCTAAAACACCAACAAAACCACCAACATTGTTGTTTGCGACAATGCCAGCTTTGTTTTCGCTTTCACCATAAAATTCAACAAAAATGCGTTTTATGGAAGAATTGTCTTGATTTTGAGAGTTTGTTACCTTTCCAAAAGCTCCACCAACATTGTTGTTTGCAACAATGTTTGGAACAACTGTAACAAATTGTACGGCACCAACAATTTCACAAATTCCAGCAATTCCACCAACATTGTCAAGTTTTGGTGCATTAATTATGGCATCAAGGTTAAGCATTCCTTGAACCTGTTTTTGGTGACCATCTTGTGTAACAAATTTAGCAACACCAGCAATTTGACCTTGATTTACATATCCGGCAACTCCACCAACAGCAGAACTATCTATGTAAAAACCAGAAACCGCATCAATATTTACAATCAAATTGCATTCATTTGAAAAAGTTACTTTTCCGCTGTTGTGAAGTTCTCCAGCAACTCCACCAACATAAAATGGTTTTAATGCACTAAGGCTGTCCACAACAACTTTTAGGTTCACAACCCCACCAACATCCAAAATGTCTTTTGAGTTGTAGCCAACAAATCCACCAACAACAACAGCCTCATCAGCATTTTCTACATCAACTTCAATAATGCTGTCGTTTAATGCGTTTAATCTAACATTTTTGATTGTTCCTTGATTAGACACCGCAACAACACCAAATTCGTTTGCAAAAACTTTAATGTTTGAGTAAACAAATTCAACATTGCTAATTTCACCATCATCTGTTAGTGTTTTTGTAAAGTAACCATTTGTTGGTGCAAAACCAAAAATTTTCCACCTAAAACCTTCGGCAGAAAAAAGTGAACCAGAAAATTCTTCCATTGATTCAAATTTTTCTGTTCCAAAAAGTTCAATGTCTTGTTCAATCTCAAAATGGCTTGAAGTGTTTTTTGAAATGGTTAAAAAATCTGCTTCATCAAAGATTTTGTAAGCATGTTCTTTTGTTTTTCCGTCATGCAAAACAACTTGAACAAGTTGTGATTTTGTGCTCTCAAATTTTTGTTTCCAAACGTTTAGGTTTAGTGCGTTGTAAACAACATTTAAAACTTCACTTGGAAAAACTTTTACAAAGTACGATGATTCAAAACCACTAAATGATTGATTTACACAAGCAAATGCCACTTCATCTTCATCAAGTTTTACAAAAATTGGATAGTTTGCACTTTCATAAACACAACCAAGTTGGTCATCAAAAATGTAAAAAATGTTTTCATCTTCATCACAAACAACATATGTAAGGCCTTTGTCAAAAACGTTTTTTGAAGAAGGTCTAACATCAAGTTTTGCTTGACCATAATTTCCATTTCTGTTGGTTTCAACATCTTGATTGTAAGCTTCAAGATAAATTTCATTGTTGTCATAACTTAGACTATCAATTTTGTTTTCTGGGGCATAAAATTTTAAAACAGCACTAACAGATCTGTAGTGTCCAAACTCATTAACAGCAATTTGAATTCTAACCATTCCACGCAACAAACCACTGTTTGAATTTGTTGTGTCTTGGCCAATTTTTGCGCTAACAAACAATCCGTCTTCTTGAAGTCTGATTGTAAAAATGTCATCATCTTCCGAAACATCATCATCTCCGCCAACAACATATCCACCCATTGATGTTCCATAAACTTGCCTGTCTTCAATTGTTTTTACAATTTTTATGTTTCCACTTGATTCTGATGGCATCCAGTCATATTCTCTTGATGACCTCGGGTTAGACACAAATGGTTTTAGCAAAGCATAACCAACATTTTGTGTTTGTTGATTTTTAAGACTTAACTCTTCTGTGTCATAAAGGTCAATTTCCAAATCAGTTGTGCCCAAAGCGTCCCAAGCAAAAACGCTGATTGGAATGAATGCTTCAATTTTTATTTCCTGAGAAAAAACATCTTCAACAACTTTCCCCTCTTCGTTAACTTTGTAGTAAGTTATGTTCATTCTAACGGTTTCTTCGTTGTCGGTTTGTTTAATCACAAAATTAATGGTTGTAAAACTTGTTAAAATGGCAGACACAACACCTGTGTCAGACAAAATTTCATAGTCAACACTTTTTATACTTGCATCTTTTTCACTTGTTTTAATGTAGGCATAAATTCCCAAGTTTGCATCTTCAACACCAACAACAAGTTTTTCAAGTGCGTGTTCTCTTATTTCATCACTAATGCTTTCTTCTTTGTTAATGATTTGTGCAATGCCGTCTTGATTTTCAGAAACAATCCAAACAAATTCTGTTGGCACAACAACTTCAACCACAACAACGCTCCTCACAAGGCTGTATTTTTCTTGAAGAACAATGCTAACTTGCCCAACTTTTAAAGCTGTTACTCTAAAGGCATTGCCCAAAATTTGTGGCTCACTAACAATTCCTGGTGTCATCAAAAAGTCAAAAAAGCTTAAATCAACATTTCCAACTGCCGAGCTTACCTCAAACGCAAGCACTTGTCCAACTTTTGCAAGTTTTTCACCAACAATCTCAAGGTGTCCAAAGCTCATCGAAACACTGCAATCAATTGTTGCTGAAAACAAAAATCTTTCATCATTGTTGTTTGCCCAAACTTTAAGTTTAAAACCAGCAAGACTTTCGTTTGCTGCAAACGCACTTTCATCAAAAGCAACAAAAACATCTTTGCCTCTTTCAAAAAGTTCATTAAAATAAATTTTTGATTTTTTGCTGTCAAAAAGTTTAATGTTTGATGCATAGTTCAAAATTTCTTCATCTTCAGCAGTATATTCAACCAAAACATCATTCACAAAAAGTTTGATGCTGTCTAGTGTGATTTTTAAACTTGTGTCATTTGATTGTGATGTTGTAAGATTAACCCATGTTCCTGGCATATCTTTTTCAACATAACTATTTTCATCAAACACCTTGATTTCCAAATCGCCCAAAGTTTGTGAAATGTCAAACTCGTGAACAACATCATCAGTGCCATCTTTTGTTTTTGCATAAATGCTTGTTGCAATTGTTTTAACCGTTATGTCCAAAGGTTTTAAAAAGGTTTTGTAAACATTTCCATTTTCATCAACAATGCAAACTTTTATGTAATATGTTGTACTACCCGAGCTTTGAGCAGTTACAATAAATTGGTCATCAATAACTCTTGCAAAATCATCATAGTTGTGAGAAACATCAACAATTCCCAAAGCTGAAATACTGCTTACATCTTCTGTTCTTATGGCTTCAATGCTGTAAGACAAAAACTCGTCAACGCGTTGGTCTTTTGTGTTTAAAACACTCACCAAAACACGTTTTTGATTAAAGTTTTCTGCATCTGTTCTGTAGTTTTCAACCAAAGTTAGTTCTTCAACAATTTCTGTGCTTCCATCACCGGCAATTTCTTCAACAAAAATTCCTTCTTCATCAATGTCATCACAAACCAAAACTTTAAAAGATTTCTGAAGTGGCGAAGTTTCATCAAAATTTGCAAGCGCAGTGCTTTTTGCAACAATGGTCACAAGGCCAAGCCCAGCATTGCTTGTTGCTTTTAAAATTCCTCCATCAATTTCAAGTCCACGAGTTTCATCTTTTTTCACTCCACCCGATTGTCCAGAAGTTGGGAAAAAGAATTCAACATCATTTTCAGTTGTGGTAACAGGCAAAAAGTTTATCTTTCCTGAAGTTAGCAAATTAACACTCTTTCCACGAGCCACCATAACATTTGTGCTTGTAACCGAAAGCGCTTTAACGGGTTCTGTAACTTCAACCTTAATGCCTTCACTTGAAACATTTGTGTTGTCTGCAAGTTTAACAAACATTGTTGCTTCACCTGGAGCTCTTGCAACAACATTAAATGTTGCTTGTCCATTGGCGCCAAACACAGGCTTTGTTGCTGTTGCTATGTTACGGTTTCCTTCAAAAACAACAACCAAAGAATTGGAAATGTTTTTGTCTCCAACTCCCGTCAAATTAACAGTAACAACCCTAGATGTTGGTTTTTGCTCATCATCACTGTTAAGCCACAAACTAACTTCGGTGGTTTCTGTTGTTATTTTAATGTTTTTGTAGATGTCTCCGCACCCAAAAAGAGCAAAGAGCAATGTCATGCTTAAAAGCATGATTACCACAAAAAAACTTTTTCTAAAACTTCTTGTTTCCATTTTTTCTCCCGTTTTTTAACTAGTTTTTGCAATGTAAAAGTTTTTATGACCAAAAACATATTATTTTGCCATATTATATTGTATATAATATGCCGCCAAAAAG
>CAMVKM010000035.1 GCA_947168085.1 uncultured Clostridia bacterium
CATCATCACGAACCAAACGTTCGCTAATAAGAATTGCGTCTTCGTAGTTGTAACCTTCCCAACTCATGAAAGCAACCAAAACGTTCTTTCCAAGAGCAAGTTCTCCTTCTTTTGTTGCAAAACCGTCAGCAATTGTGTCACCTTTTTTAACCTTTTCACCAACATGAACAATTGGTTTTTGGTTTAAACACGTGTCTTGTGTTGTTCTTGCAAATTTAATAATGTTGCTTGCGTGTTCTGTTCCTTCATCATCACGAACAACAATTTTGTTTGCATCAACATATGTAACAACTCCATCTGCTTCTGAAAGAACCAATGAACCGTTGTCACGAGCAACTTGGTGTTCAAAACCTGTTGCGATAATTGGTGTTTCTGTTGTTAAAAGTGGAACTGCCTGACGTTGTTGGTTACTACCCAAAAGCGCACGGGCTGTGTCATCATTTTCAAGGAAAGGAATGAGTGATGTTGCTGTTGAAATAAATTGTTTTGATGAAACATCAACATAGTCAATTTCACTTGCATTAACTTCAATAAAACGATCTTTGTAACGGCAAATTACTGTTTTGTTCACAAATCTGCCATCTTTGTCAAGTGGTTCAATTGTTTGGGCAATTTTGCACTTTTCATCTTGGTCTGCCATAAGGTAAACAATTTCATCAGTAACTTTTCCTGTTGCTTTGTCAACTTTTCTGTAAGGCGTTTCAATAAAACCGTACTCATTAATTCTTGCATAGGTTGCAAGGGAGTTAATAAGTCCAATTGAAAGTCCTTCTGGTGTTTCAACGGCACAAATTCTTCCATAGTGTGTGTAGTGAATATCACGAACTTCTTCTGTTGCACGTTGTTTTGAAACTCCACGTGGTCCAACAGCACTAAATTTACGCTTTTGTGTGATTTCTGAAAGTGGGTTAACTTGGTCCATAACTTGTGAGAAAGGACTTGTTTTCATAAAGTCCATAAGGGCTTTGTTTACTGGTCTTGCACTAATAATAGTTGATGGTTTTGCTTGGTTTAGGTCTTGACCTTGCATTGTTTCTCTTGCAAGGGTTGCAAGTCTTGCCATTCCACGATTAAGTTCAATAGACAAAAGTTCGCCAACTGGGCTAATTCTTCTGTTTGCAAGGTGGTCAACAACATCCAAAGTTCCAACACCAACAATAAGGTCCAAAAGATAACTAATAGACGCCAAAATGTCGTCAATTGTAAGGGCGCGGCTAATAAGTTCGCCAGCATGTTCACGAACAACTTGAAGTTTTTCTTCTGCGTTTTTCTTGCCTTTAAAAAGCTCTTGAAGCATTGGAAGATAAACTTTTTCAGTAACTCCAAGCATTTTTGGGTCACACTTAACTTGGCTGTCAAGGTCAACTCTGAAGTTGCCACGCATGTGGTGTTTTTTGCCATTTGGAAGCAAAATCCAAACTTCATTAATTCCACTGTTTTGAATTGCTTTTGCTTGTTCTGCTGTTAATTTTGTGTTACGGTCAATAATTGTTTTGTTTTTAAGGGTTACTGGTTCTGCCAAAACAAGACCCACAAGTCTGTTTTCAAAACTAAGTTTTTTGTCAAATTTGTAACGTCCAACTCTGCCAAGATCATAACGGATTCGGTTGAAAAATCTTGTTGTTATGTCATTTTTGATAACTTCTTGGTTTGGAAGTTCACTTGGACGAAGCTTTTTAGAAAGCTCCATGAGAGCTTCTTCTTCTGTTTTTTGAATTTCTTTGTCAAGAGTGTCAACGATATATGGGTTGTTTCCAAAAAGTTCTGCAATTTCTTGTTCTGTTCCAAGACCAAAACCTTTTAAAAGCACTCCTAACGAAACTTTTACAGAGCGGTCAATAACAACACGCAAAGTGTCAAGTTGGGTTTGTTCAAACTCAAGCCATGTTCCTCTGGTTGGAATAAGAGTGTTTTTAAAAGTTGTTTTTCCTGTGTTTTTATCATCAATTGCTTCAAAGTAAACACTTGGACTTCTTACGATTTGACTTACAACAACACGGTCAACACCGCTAATCAAAAAGGTTCCTTCTGGCGTCATCAAAGGAACTTCTCCAAGCAAAACATCATCATCAACAACATCTCCGCTTTCTTTGTTCACAAGTCTTGCATGAACTCTGATTGGGGCAACATATGAAAGTGCCCTTCTGCGATACTCTGAAATTGGATATTTAACCGCGTTGTAATCTATGTAATAATCCAAAAATTGAAGTTCAGCTTTTCCGCTAAAATCTTCAATTGGCGAAAAATCAGCAATCACTTCCCCAATTCCCTTTTCCAAAAATTGATTGTAACTGTCTTTTTGAATAGACATAAGGTAAGGCACTTCAAGTTTTTCTTCAACCCTTGCAAAACTAAGTCTTTCAACTCTGCCACATTTAACCTTTTTACAAATTCCATCTAGTAGTGTTTTTGCCATAAAAAATTCATCTCCTTGATTTTGCTACATTCCCAAAATTGTATCAAAAAAGGCTTTTTAAAACGCAAAAAAGTGCAAAAAAACATTTTTTCTGCACAATTAAAAATTATTAAGTTTAAGACGCTTTAAAACCCTTCAAGAAATCAACCCCACATATTAAAAATTATCGAATGAGAATAATAGTTATAGTATTATAACATATAAAGAAATTAGTGTCAAGGGTTTTCATCAAATTTTTTTATTATATATGAAATATATAAACTTTTTTCCAAAACACCCTTGAAATGGGCGTTTTTTTGTGGTATAATAGCTTTATAAAAGTGAGGATTTTATGTCGAAATCAAACAATTTGAAAAAACAGCGCATAAAAACAGTTGTTGAAAACGCTTTGCCAGAAGATTTTTCAGGTTCTCCAAAAGACAGAAAGATTTTTGAAAACGAGCCACTAAAACTCTTGCCAAACCGAAAACTTTGTGCAACAAAAAAGGCTCCAATTGAAATTGAAGTTCCGTTAAATGAAAAAACAGCAAAACTTCCCGCAACTTTTTGTTTGTCAAACATTCCAATTTTTGAAGAAAAAAAATGTTTGCAATCCTATCACTTTGTTTTTTCAAATGAACAATTAAAACAAATGCTTGAAGAAACAAAAATTATTGTTGACAAATGGCACAATGTTTTTCAAACTTCGGAAGGAATTGTTCACCGAACAAGTTTTTTTGCCGTTGCTCCGCACGCAAAACAAGAAGATGGAATCCCTATGCTTTATCGTTTTAGCATAACAAGAGTTTTGGGCGACGAACAAAACCATTACAACATAAGCCTTTACGCTTTAGTTGGAGGAAAGCAAGATGGATTTTTGTTTTTGGGCAGGCTTGACTATGACAACACAGAGCCGCACTCATTCATGGTTTCAGAATTTTCTCCAAAATTTGCAAGAAAGCACAACGCCACCCTTACAAAAGGTTTGGGTTCAGCACAAAGAATTATTCGTTCAAAATTTAAAAACCCAGCAAATTCAAATTCGTTTAACTACGACATGTACAGCATTCCATTTCCTCATATGCACCAACCAAACTCACATTATGAATTTGGAGTTAACCCAGAAGTTGTTTGCCCTAAGTTTATAAAAAAATTTGTAAACAACAATTTTGAACAAAATCTTTCCGCAATGTTAAAAATGTTTCATGTAAGTCCTACACCACATTTTAGACAAACAAATCAAAACATTTACACTATTGCAAAAGAAGAGAAAAAAATCACCACCCTTTCAAACCATCCAAATCCACAAATGCTTTTAGATGAAATTTTAACACTTGAAAAGCAAACAAAAAAAGACCTTTACTTTAAAAGCAACAAACAAAAACGAATTCAAAATGCAGCAATTCAAAAAAATCCTTGCCACAAAAAAAATAAATCATTAAAAAAAGATGCCCAAATGTCTTATCGTTCAATTCAAAAACAAATTCAAACAAGACAAATGTAACAAAAGCCAAACCTTGGCTTTTTTCTTTTTAACTTTTTAATTATTTTTTATTTTTAGGGCTTTTTTGCTAGACAAAAACAAAATTCTCATTTATAATTTAATTAAACAATCAGTTTTAACAAAAGGAGAAAATGTTATGAAACTTGGCGTTGTTGGACTTCCTAATGTTGGAAAAAGCACCCTTTTTAATGCTCTTACAAAAGCAGGTGCTCAAAGTGCAAACTATCCTTTTTGCACAATTGAACCAAATGTTGGCATGGTTAGCGTTCCCGATGAACGATTGGAAAAACTTGCAAAAATGTACAACACACAAAAACTAACACCAGCCACAATTGAATTTGTTGACATTGCTGGACTTGTAAAAGGAGCAAGCAAAGGCGAAGGTCTTGGAAACAAGTTTTTAAGTCACATTCGTGAAGTTGATGCCATTGCACATGTTGTAAGATGTTTTGAAGATGGAAACATAATTCATGTTGACGGAAATGTTAATCCTGCAAGAGACATTGAAACTATAAATCTTGAACTTGTTTTTGCCGACCTTGAAACACTTGAAAAGAAAATTGCAAAAACCGAAAAACAGGCTCGCTCTGGTGATAAGTATGCTCAACACGAACTTGAAGTTTTGCACATCTTAAATGACCAACTTTTAAAAGGCCTTCCAGCCCGAACTTTGAAGTTTGATGAAGACGACCAAAAAATTGTTCATGATTGTTTTTTGCTTTCAAGTAAACCAGTGATTTATCTTTGCAATGTTTCAACAGAACAACTTGCAAACGTAAGCACTGACAAAAACATTCAAAAAGTTCATGAAATTGCAAAAAAAGAAGGTGCAAAAGTTTTGGAAATTTCAGCACAAATTGAAGAAGAACTTTCAACTCTTGATGGCGACGAACTTGAAGAATTTAAAAAAGAATTTGGGATTAAAGAACTTGGACTTCCAAGACTCATTCAAGAAAGCTATGACCTTTTGGGATTAATCAGTTTTTTGACTGCTGGCGAAAAAGAAGTTAGAGCCTGGACAATCAAAAAAGGAACAAAAGCACCGCAAGCAGCTGGCGTTATTCACACCGATTTTGAAAAAGGTTTTATTAAAGCCGAAGTTGTTGATTGGCGTGACCTTCTTGCTGCAAACAGTTACGCCCTTGCAAAAGAACAAGGAAAAGTTAGACTTGAAGGAAAAGATTATGTTGTAAAAGATGGCGATGTTATGCTGTTTAAATTCAACGTTTAAAATGGAGAAAAAATTATGGAGAACACAAAATTAAAAGAAACAATAAGAGAAAATTCAATTCCAAAATTGTTAGAATATTTTCAAGAATTTGAACAAGGGCAAAAACCACTTGGTGAAAAAGTTGAAACAAAATTCCGTGCTGCTTTTCACAAAGACATTGCCGGACTTGTTAGCCACATTGCCCTAAAAGGAATTGAATGGGCTAACAACAACACAAGTGCAAAACAAGTTAAGCAAGAACTTGACAAGATTGTAAATCGTTTTGGCCCAAAACTTTTTTGTCTTGCACAAAACCGTGTTGACAAATGGCAAAAATCACTCAACCAAAAAGGCAAATATGATGCCGCATCAAGAGTACCAAACACTGCCCTTAAAGCAGTTGGAAAAGTTATGGAAAGTGACCTTGGTGCAACAATTAATTTTGTGTCTGGAAACAAACAAATTAACACCGCAAAAAATCAAAAAACTTTAGCCGCATAAAAAATTTCAAAATTTTTAAAAAAATTGTTTAATTTTAGTTGCATTATTCAAAAAAAAATATTATAATGAAATCGTAACAAAAACATGGAGGGGAAAAAATTATGGAGCAGTTACCATTTTTGATTTGGAGTTTGATTGTTCTTTTGATTGTTGTTTGTATTTGTTTTGCCGTAACAATTGTTGTTGCAATTCAAGACATTAAAGAAACAAAACAAAGAGCAAAATCTGGCCAGCAGAAAAAAATTGACAAACAAATTGCACAAAAAGAAGAAGCAAAACAAATTAGCGCAATTGAAAAACCTGCTGCAGTAAAAGCTGAATCAAAACAAAACGTTGCCGTTGCCGCAAACGCACCGGCAGCACAAACAAAAGTTGAACCAAAACCGGTTGAAGCAAAACAACAAAAACCAGTTGTGGAAAAACCAAAAGAAAATGCTAAGCCAAAGGTTGTTAAAAAACCAACGCAAGCAGTAAAAGAAAAAAAGCCAGAGGAGGAAAAAATAGTGGCAAAAGAAGTTAAGAAGCCAGTAAAGGCAGAAAAGAAACCTGCAGCTAAAAAACCTGCTGCTAAGAAAGTTGAGAAAAAGGCAGTTAAACCTGCAGCAAAGAAAGTTGAGAAAAAGGCAGCTCCAAAAAAACCAGCTGCTAAACCTGTAGCTAAAAAAGCAGAAGCTAAAAAACCAGTTGCTAAAAAACCAGTTGCTAAAAAAGCAGAAGCTAAAAAACCTGCAGTAAAAAAAGTTGAAAAGAAAGCTGCACCAAAAAAAGCAGCTGCTAAACCCGCAGCAAAAAAACCTGTAGTTAAAAAAGCAGAAGCTAAAAAACCTGCAGCTAAACCTGCAGCAAAGAAAGCTGTTGCTAAAAAACCTGCAACTAAAAAAAAAGCCAAATAGTAAACACAACTGACCGTTACACTCTTAATTTTGACAAACAAAACAAAGATTGGGTAATCAGAAAAGACGGTGCGGAAAGAGCAATTAAAAGAACAGCAACAAAAGCAGAAGCAACCGAATTTTTAAGAACCTTTATTAAAGGTAAAGATGCCAATCTTCTTGTTAGAAAAAAAGATGGGAAGTTTGGAAAACTTAATTAAAAAAATGACCTTTTTGGTCATTTTTTTTTGTTTTAATATTTTAAAGCATTAAGTTCTTGCTCACAACGCTTTATGTGATTTTTCATTTCAGATTTAACACTACATGAATCTTTCATTTTTCTACTTAAGTATTCAACATTTTTGTCTCGTTCAAAATTTCGTCTGTTTTTACTAGCCAAGTAAAGACCATAACCAAACAAAACTCCACAAGCTGTTCCAATAGTAGCAGCAAAATAAGGGTCAAAATCAACATCATGAACAGCACTTTTTGCTGCACATGTTCCAAATGATGTGATTTCAGCAATTGAAAGACCTCTGGCAAAATCTTCCATCTTTTGTAAGATACATGTTCTGTTCGCTTTCTTCATCATTTTTTTGTAATCTTGTTGTTTTTGATCTTCGTTTTCAACAAACTTTTTGTAAGAAGAAAGTTCACTTTCAAGAAAATTTTGAACAAATTTTTTGTACTCATCATCTGAATTGAATTTGTAGTCTTTGTTAACAACATCATCATTTAAAAGTTCATCAATTTCTTTTGCCATGTTTTCATAATTTTCCAAATGTTCAATATGCTTTTTAATTTCTTCTTTAGCTTCATCAATTTGTTGTGAGCTTGACAATTCATTTAAGTTCTGCACCACTAGTTTTATGTTTTGTTGTTCTTGCTGAATTTTTTTGTTTGTTTCCAAAACTTTTTCAGCCTCAAATTTATCTGCTCGTTGCCAATCATCAATATTTAAAACTTCCTTGCCACTAACAATTCGCTGAATCTGCATTCTTTTGTTTTGTTCCATAGATTTTGTTCCTCTTTTTTATGCCCAACATTATAGCACAAACATTTCAAAAAGTCAATATTCCCTATTATATAAGAAAATGTTACAAAATTTCTAAAATTTTAGTTAAAACCATTTGTAACACCATGTTTTTGTTTTCTTCTCTGCTATCTTTATCAACAATCAAACTGCCATCAAAAAATTGATTGTTTTTTCTGCTGAAAACACAAAAAAACACCTCATCATCTTTTCCATAACCATTTTCTGTGTCAACTTTTTTAAGTTTCCCAGTAATGCCAACGCCATAGTCCGCACCCGAAAAATTTGTAATTTCTTTACTCATTTCTCTTGCAACCTGTAAACTGTAAACTGAAAATTTGCGTATAACACTTTTTTTGACACCCAACTTTGTTTTAAATTCGTTTGAGTAAGTTACTGCCCCAAACTTAAAAACTTCGCTAGACCCAGGAACATTTGTAATTGCATTTGAAAAAGCCCCGCCCGTGCAAGACTCCATAACAGAAATTGTTTGACCATTTTTTGTTAATTTTTCAACAATTTGTTTTGCTTTAATATCCATTATTTCACCTCAATTTTAGTATAACATAAAACAAAAGTTTTTGCATCAATTTTAATTAAATTTGTCATATATTATTTTACAAAATTTTGATTTTTGTTTGACAAAACATTTAATTTTAATTATACTTTTAGCAGGAGAATTTTTATGATAGAATTAAAAAACATTAAAAAAACATACAACGAAAAAGATGACAGTGCTAGTGCACTTAAGGGCATTAACTTAAGTTTTAGAGACAAGGAATTTGTGTCAATTGTCGGTCAATCGGGTTGTGGCAAAACAACCCTACTTAATGTAATTGGCGGACTGGACAACTACACAAGTGGTGACCTTTTGATTGACGGCGTTTCAACAAAAAATTTTAAGGACACTGATTGGGATAACTACCGCAACACAGCCGTTGGATTTGTTTTTCAAAGCTACAACCTAATTCCCCACCTTAATGTAATTGAAAATGTTATGATGGCTCTTTCACTTTCAGGAGTAAGTGCAAAAGAGCGCTTTGAAAGATCAAAACAGGTTTTAAAAGAAGTTGGACTTTTAAACAAACTAAAAGCAAAGCCAAATGAACTTTCGGGTGGACAAATGCAACGTGTTGCAATTGCAAGAGCTCTTGTTAACAATCCAAAAATTCTTCTTGCAGATGAACCAACTGGAGCGTTAGACAGCAAAACAAGCGTTCAAATTATGGATCTTATTAAAAAAGTTTCTCAAAACCGCCTTGTTATTATGGTCACCCACAACAACGAACTTGCCGAAAAATACAGTGACCGCATTATTGAAATTTTGGATGGCGAAATAACATCAGACTCTAACCCTTATGATGAAAAAACGGAAAAGAAAACAGAAAATAAAACTAACAAAAAGCCAAAAATGAGCTTTTGGGAAGCCCTTAAATCTAGTTTTAAAAACTTGTTTTTGAAAAAAGGACGCACAATAGCAACCTCAATTGCTGGTTCTATTGGCATTATTGGCATTGGCCTTGTTTTGTCTCTTTCAAGTGGCATAAACAACAACATACAGCAACTTCAAAGTGATGCTCTTGCTGGATTTCCCGTAACAATTTCTCAACAAGTTTTAACAAATGATTTTTCAACCACCGACAAAGACCCAAAATTTCCAACAGACAATGTCTTTCACTATGATGACCCAATGAGCGATTACATCAGCCACACAAACAATTTTACTGATGAATTTTTAAATTACTTAACTCAACTAGACCAAAAACACTTCAACTCAATTTCCTTTACTCGTGGAATTGAAACAAATGTAATTTACAAAACATCGGGAAACTCTTATGGCAAAGTTCCACAAAATCAGGAAAATCCAATTTTGCCAATATTTAGCACAAACTTTTTAAGCGAATTGCCAAACAGCACAGAATTCATTTTGTCTCAGTATGACATCTTGGCTGGAAAATATGCAGAAAACGAAAATGAACTTGTGCTTATTGTAGATGAAAGAAACAAAGTGGACAAAAGCGTTTTGCAAGGTTTTGGTTTTGATTTAAAAGAAACTTATGAAACAACTGATTTTATTGGCAAAACCTTTACTTTTGTTGGAAATGATGATTACTACTTTAAAGACTCGGACAATCTTTTTAAAGCACGCACCGATTATGAAAATCTTTATAACACTGTTTCTGAAAACTCTTTTAAACTTTCAATTGTTGGAATTTTGCGCGTTAAAGAAACATCAAGCCAAGAATTTTTGTCTACTGGCATTGCCTACTCCTACAAACTTACCAACAAACTTTTGCAAAATGCTCAAAACTCACAAGTTGTTGCAGAGCAAAAATTGTCACCAAACACAAGTGTTTTAACTGGTCAAGCATTTACTACAACAAACACATTTAAAAGCACCATGCTAAAACTTGGTGGCGATTCAACACCAACATCAATTCAAATTTACCCAAAAACTTTTAAAGACAAAGAACAAATAAAAAAATATATTGATGCTTTTAATGTGAACAAATCCGAAGATGATCAAATTATTTACACCGACCTTGCCGAAACATTAACTTCCACAATTTCAAACTTTGTTAACATTATCACAATTGTTTTGTCTGTTATTGCAGCAATTTCACTTGTTGTTAGCACAATTATGATTGCAATAATAATTTATGTTTCAGTAATAGAGCGAACAAAAGAAATTGGAATAATGCGATCTATTGGTGCAAGAAAAAAAGACATTTCACGAATTTTTACTGCCGAAGCAGTATCAATTGGTCTGATTTCTGGATTAATTGGAATTTTGGTAACCTACTTGTTAAACATTCCACTAAGCCTTTTAGTTTCTAACCTTATGGAATCAAACTTTTTAGCATTACTGCCAATTCATTTTGCATTTCTTCTTGTGGGAATAAGTGTTTTACTAACATTTTTGGCAGGACTAATTCCAGCCAGCAAAGCATCTAAAAAAGATCCAGTTAAAGCACTTCGGACAGAATAAAAAGCAGACCGAATTAGTCATTGCATTTTGAAACTTGCAGTGTTCAACTAAAAGATAAAGAGCATAATTTGGCTCTGATGTTTGAAACTCACCTAAAAAAAAATAAAGAATTCTACAAAAAAATGCTTGACTTTTTTTGAAGAGTATTATAAAATACATAAGCTGAAAACGACACATTGACCTTGTTAAGGCCTCATATTTTTATGGAAACGGCAGAGCAATTTGGCTCGCCGTTTTCGTTTTCACATTTTGTTAAAGGAGAAAAAAATGTTATCAAAAAAATTACAAATTATGACATTTATTGTTGCTGCTATTGCTGTTTTTTTAGCAACATTTAATGAAACATTTTTAAATGTTGCGCTAAGTCCAATGGGGGTTGCACTAAACACTGATGCTAGCATTATGACATGGGTTGTAACTGCATATATGTTGGGTGCGGCTATCATGGTTCCAATTTCTGCTTTTTTGTACAAAAAAATTCCAACAAAAATTTTATTTTTAATAACAGTTGGCTTTTTTATTGTTGGAAGCCTTATTGGAGCACTTGCTCAAAACTTTTTTATGGTTTTAATAGCGAGAATTATTCAAGCATTAGGTTCTGGAATGCTCATTCCTGTTTCCATGAACATTGTTCTTGAAATTGCTCCAAGAGAAAAACTTGGTCTTTATATGGGGGCAATGGGTGCGATGACAACACTTGGACCATCACTTAGTCTTATTGTTGCTGGATTGATTTTAAGAATAGGTGATTTCCATATTTTGTTCTGGGTGTTTGGCGTGCTTTGCTTGTTGCTGTTTATACTTGCCACAATATTTATTAGCAATATTTCCAAACTAACAAAACCAAAACTAGATATTTTATCTGTAATCTATATTAGTCTTGCTTTAATTGGAATTTTGTTTTCAATTTCATTTGTTTTCCAAATTTGGTGGATTGCACTTATTGTGTTTGTTGTTGGAATACTGGCACTTGTTTTGTTTGTTCTTAGACAGAAAAAACTTGAAATGCCATTAATCAATTTAAAACCAATAAAAAACAAGCCATTCACAATTTCTGTTCTTTTGAACATGATTGGGCTTATTGTTGTTTTTGCTTTTAACGTAATCCTTCCGATCCTTTTAATTGAACGGGGCGCAGATCCCCTTATTGCATCACTAACACTTTTCCCAGCAATTTTCTTAACTTGCATAATGGCCCCAATTGCAGGAAAAATTTATGATAAATTTGGAGCAAAATGGCTTTTAATAATTGGCTTTTTGATTATGGCAATTTTTGGAGTTATTATTGGTTATGTGTTTAATACTGCAAATTTTGTAACCATTGGTGCATTGTACGTGCCAGTTATTCTTGGTTCTGCGCTCATTATTGGGCCTGTTCAAAGTTGTGGCCTTTCATCATTAAAATCTGAGGAAAATCCTCACGGGGTTACAATTTTTTCAACAGGTTTTCAAATTGCAGGTTGTATTGGAACAGCTCTATTTCCAGCTATATTTTATGCAATTATTCCAAATTTACCGAATTCAGCTTTTTTAATCACAACAATTATAATCGCGTGTATTTGTCTAATTGGATTTATTTTGTCTCTAGTTTTAATACACTTGAAAACAAAAGAGAAGATTGCAAAAGAAAAACCTACGCAAGTTAATGCTATTTCTATTATGAAAAAGAATGTTTTTACAATTCAAAAAGATGCTAGAGTTATTGATGCGCTTATGGTTATGAAAATGAAAAAGATAAGTGGTATGCCTGTTGTTGATGAACAACAAAATTTGGTTGGTTATTTAAGTGATGGAGATATCATGAGATATTTGGCAAAAAATAATGTTGTATTTAAATCTGCATATGCGTTTGTTGTAACTGATGAAAATGATAATTTGTTTCAAACAAAACTTTCCGAACTTGCTAATATGAAAGTTTGCGATATTGCAAGCCCAGATCCATTTTTTGTTAGAGATAATACAGATTTTGATGAGGTTTGTCGAATATTGGCAACAACTCACAAAAAGAAGGTTCCGGTCTTAAACAATGATAACAAAATGATTGGAATTATCGATCGAAGTGAAGTAACAGATTATGTTATTGAAAAATGCGTTGAAAAACTAAATAATTAAAACAAAAAGAACACACAAATTCATTAATTTTTGATACTTGCATTATATAACAAAAAAGGCTCTA
>CAMVKM010000036.1 GCA_947168085.1 uncultured Clostridia bacterium
TATTCAATTGCACATCTGCAGTAAACTTCAAGCATTTCTTTTGCTCTTAAAAAAGCATCTTCAACTGATGTTCCTTCAGTGCAAATGTTAACATCATTTAACAAAATTGTGTAACCACGATTTTCTGTGTCTTTAAAAAGAATTGCTGGAAAAACAAATTGTTTCATTTTTTATCTCCTTTGTTTAAAGTGTTGCAATAATTGCTTGGATGTTTGTTACCAAATTTATGGACAAAAACAAAATTCCCAAAAGCATCCACAAAAAACTATAGGCCATTGCCATGTTTTTTAGTGGACTTTTTTGTCTTATCATGCTTGCCGATTTTTGAGCTTTTAGTCCATAAACCACACCCAAAAACGCAAAAACAATTGAAAAAATTGCAGGAACCCCACCCAAAATCATTGCCAAAATTGGCGAAACTTGCCCATTTAGGTTGTGAGTTACCAAAAAAGTTATGTTTAGTGCTGCTGTGGCCAAAAATGCCCCCATTGCTCCAATACTAAACCAAAAAGCATTGCCCGAAAACCTTTCCATGTCGCTGGCTTCTTGTGTCATATCTTTTTTAGCATCAATAGCATCATCAAAATACCCCATCTTAATCTCCTATGTTTTTATTATAAATGATTTCAAAAAATTTGGCAATTAAAATTAAGCAATTTTCAAAAATTTTGTAACAAAAAGTTAAAAAACATCATAAAATGCCATGATTGCTCCTTGTTTTTTAATTAAAAAAACTTTTTTAGGAGTGCTTTTTATGCAAAACAATCAACGTATTGTTCCTGGCAGTTGTTGCCCAGTTAAGTGGCCTTGCCCTTGCCAAAAACCTATTGTTAAACCATCTTGCGGTTGTGGATGCACAAAACCCAGTTCAAATTAGTCCTGCGTGTCATCATCAATCTCATTGTCTAGCAAAGGTGGTGTGTGCTGGTCTTCTAGCGAGTCTACTGACCTTAATTTGTTTTGAATAGTTTTTGTTTTTCTTGTTGCATCATCAATTGTGTTGCTTGCTTCATTTAACTTTTTTTGAGTTTTTAGCAAAAGGTCATAGAATTTTGAAAATTCATTTTTAAATTGCGCAAGAAGAAGCCAAACTTCACTGCTTCGCTTTTCAATTGCAAGAGTTCGAAAACCCATTTGAAGGCTGTTTAAGAGTGCCGCCAAAGTTGTTGGACCACAAACCATTATTCTAAAATCACGTTGAAGTGTTTGAACAAGATTTGTGTTTTTGATAACTTCGGCATAAAGCCCTTCGATGGGTAGATACATAATGGCAAAATCAGTTGTTGTTGGAACTTGAATATATTTTGCGCTAATGTCTTTGGCATAGGCTTTAATTGTTTTTTCAAGTTCTTTTGCATTTTCTTCAATTCCAGTAATGTTGTTTTTTTCACTTTCCTCAACAAGACGTTGATAACTTTCGATTGGATACTTTGCATCAATTGGAAGAAGAACTTGCTTGTCATCTTTTCCTGGCATAACAACAGCGAAATCAACACGTTCGGTGCTGTTTTTGTTTAGCATAACTTGCTCTTTAAATTGTTCTTTTGAAAGCATTTGTTCAAGCAAATTGCCAAGTTGAACTTCTCCCCATGTTCCACGTGTTTTTACGTTGCTAAGCACTTTTTTAAGGTCGCCAACATCTCCAGCAAGAGTTTTCATTTCTCCAAGACCTTTGTAAACTTGTTCAAGCCTTTCACTTACTTGTGTAAAACTTGTGTTAATTCTCTTTTCAAGTGTGCTCTGAAGTTTTTCATCTACAACAAGGCGCATTTCTTCAAGTTTTTTCTCATTTCCTTCTTGAAGATGTTGCATACTCACCTGCAGTGTTTGATTGATTTTGTCTAACCTTGTTTCGTTGTTTTTTAGCACATCATTAACTCTTGTTTCCACATCTTTTATGCTGCTTTTTTGCTGAGCATAACCATCATTTAATGCTTTTACAACACTGTCGTTGTAGTGCTTAACATAATTCATCATGCTCATGTTGGATTCTTGAAGCATTTTTAAAATCAATTCACTTTCAGACTTTTGTTGAATAAAAAGTTTTTCATTTTCTTGTTTTTGAATGTTTAAAAGCCCTTGCCCATCAAATTTTTGGGCTTTTTTGTTTTTTATTAAAAGTGTTATTAAACAAATTGTTGCTATTACCAAAAGAACAACCGCAACAATCAGCAAAATTGTTTGAATCATTTTTGTTTTCCTTTTAAGTGACGAATGAGATTTTGTTTGGTGTTTAATTCTGGCAAAATTAGGCAATCGCTTAGCAGCTCATTTAAAACTTTGCTGTAGTTTGTTTTTGCAATGTTTGGAAAATTCTTAATTAAATCTTGACCATTAATTTTAAGGTCCTTAATTTCCATTGGCACACCATCTGCTTTCATAATGTTTAATCTTGTTCTTACGTTTTGACCAAGACCAAAAATTCTAGCAAAATCTAAAAGCCTTGTTATGACATCAAAATATTTTTGAATAAACAAACTTTCCTGTCCAAGTTCTAGCGCTTTTAATTCTTCCAAACCACACAAAAGTTTTGCTTGAAGACTAACTTCTTTTTTTGAAAGAACCAAGCCATTTTCACCAAGAATGGCGTTTATGTTTTTCTTTGTTATCTCTAAATCTAATGCCTTTAAAATTTCATAACAAAAAACACTAATTCTGTGAAGCACTGGCGCTGCAGCAAAGTTGTGAAGCCAAGGCTTTGTTAGTTTGCTGTTTAATGCATCTTTTCCCATGTGAAAACTAATTTCTCTAAAAATGTAACCAAAAGCCCCAATTTCACACAAAATTTTTATACCTTTTGTTGGACAATGTGGGTTTTTTATGGCTTGATATTTGTAGTCAGAAAACAAGATTGCAACAATTTCTTTGTTAAAACGCTGTTGTGATATGTCTTTTAGGTTGTCAATTTTTTCAATTGCTGCAGCCATTGTGTCTTGTTCAATGTCAAAATCAAGTTCACAGCACATTCTAATCAAACGCAAAATTCTCAAACCGTCATCATCAAAAGTTTTTGTTGGCACATCAACTGTTCTTAATATGTGCATTTTTGTGTCCAATAAACCAGAGCAAAGATCAACAAGTTTGTTTTCAGAGATATCATAGTAAATTGCGTTACATGAAAAATCACGCCTTTTCACATCTTTTTTTATGTCATCAACAAAAACAATCTTTTCTGGAGTGTGGATTCCTCCCTGCGTGTAACTTTCTGTTCTAAAAGTTGTGTATTCAAATTCTTCGTTTGTTATTTTGCTTTTTATGTGAAGTGTTCCCAAATTTTTGTTCACAAGTTTTGTTGAAAATGGTGTGTTTTTAAGCATTTTTTGCACCAAGTCAAAGCGCATAGGTCCACAAATGTCGGTGTCTGTTTCACAAAATCCCAAAATTGCATTTCGAACAAAACCGCCAACAACAAAAAGTTTTGAACCATTTTGTTCAAAAATCTTTGCTAAATCTATTAAAGTTTGCTGTAATTTTAGTTCCATGACTACATTATAACACACAAACTTAAATTTTGTTGCTGTTTTTTTAAAAAAATTTTAATTTTCTTTGCTAAAAAACATAGAAATTAAACTTTCAAGCCTTCTAAAAATTAATTTTTCAAGAAATTTTTTGTTTTCTTCATTTTTTTCGTTAAAACAAATTACCAAAAGTTTTTGAATTACATTAAGTTCATTCTGTGCCAATTTTCGATTTAACTCTTCTAAACAACTTGGATTTTTTATAAATTCTGGTGAAAGCATTTCGGCATCTTTAAATTGACTATAAATCTGTTTTAAAGACTCAAGTTCAAGATTGTTAACTTTTTTCATTTCTTCAAAAAAATCAACAATTTCACCAAAATGTTTTTGCTTTTCAAATTCAAAAAATTTGTCTGCACGCCTAAAAAGTTTTGAAATTTCCAAAAAAATTGTGTTTTCACTATCTGTTTCAAAATCTTTTGACAAATTTTTTGTTATGCCTGCAAAATTAAGTTGCATGTTTGCAACACTGTTTTCATCAGCAAGTTGTTCATCATCAAATTCCATTTTAAACCCACCTTGTTTTTAAATTTTTATATGAAATCAAAATGGCTTTTGTGAAAAACAAAAAAACAGCAAACGCTGTTTTTTAAAGTTCTTTGCGATCTAAAATCGCCCTTGTGAGTGTTACTTCATCAACATATTCAATGTCAGTGCCAAGTGAAACACCCTGAGCAATGCGACTAACTTTTACTCCAAGATTTTTTAAAAGTTTGGCAATGTAAAGAGCAGTTGCTTCACCTTCAACTGTTGGATTTGTTGCCATAATAACTTCTTGAACATCATTTTTTGAAATTCTTTCAAGAAGTGGTTTTATTGATATGTCATCTGGTCCTTTTCCATTTAGTGGATCTAAAAGTCCATGCAAAACATGGTAGGTTCCACCAAAATCTTTAACTTTTTCCATTGCCAAAATGTCTTTTGGCTCTTCAACCACACAAATTATTTTTTGATTGTTTTTTTTACAAATATCGCAAATTTCTTCGTCAGTCCAATTTCCACAAATCTTGCAAAAATGAACATTTTGCTTTGCCTTTAACATTGATGATGCAAAACTTTGCACATCTTCTTCTTTCATGTTAATAATTTTGTAGGCATAACGTGTGGCTGTTTTTTTGCCAACTCCTGGAAGTCTAGAAAATTCGCCAATCAACTTTTCAATTGGTTCAATAAAATTTTTCAAAATTAAATCATTCCCCCTGGAAGTCCTGGCATTGCTTCCTCATATGCTTTGTCAATTTGCATGCTTGCATCATTCACTGCTGCTTTAATAAGATCTTCAAGCATTTCAATATCATCTGGATCAACAACTTCAGGTTTTATTTTAATAGCAACCAATTCACGCTTTCCGTTCATCTTAAGTTCAACCATTCCGCCCCCACTTGTTGCTGAAAAAACAGAAGCTTCTAATTCTTCCTTTTGTCTTTGCATTTTTTCTTGCATGGCTTGAGCTTGCTTCATCAATTGTTGCATATTCATGCCACCGCCACCAAATCCATTAAATCCTGCCATAATTTTTGTTTCCTTTTAATCTTCTTTTTTATTTAGTGATAACCCAAGTTTTTCACCCAAAAGTTTTGCCTTGTCTTGCGAAGGCTGAGTTATGGAACTGATTATCTTAATGTTATAATTATACCCCAGTTTTTTAAAACATGCAACCAAATAAGCATAATTTTCTGCTTTTTTTAACATATCAAAAATGCTTGAGCTTGCTGTTTCAATCAAAAAGTTGTTATTTTCAATGTTTATGTTGGTAATTTCCACACACATTGCATGAAGCACAACATTGTCTTGTCCCATTGACAAAAGCACTTGCCCCCAAACTTTTCTTGGCGACAAATCTTCAGTTTCTGAAACTTGTTTTTCAATTTTTGGTTGCTGCGCTGGCTTAATGTTAAGACACAAATCAATTGCTGTTGTTTCAATCAAAAGTTGTGGAAGTGTTGCAAATTTAAGTTCATTTTCAATTTTGCTAAAACTTTGAAGTGCCAAATTAAGATTTGAAATTGATGTGTCTTTACTTAATGAGAGCAATTGTTGCTTTGTTTCTTTGCTTAAATTTGCAAGTTCGGTTGTATCGCCACAACTTTTTAAAACAAGCATGTTTCTAAAAGTTTTTGTTAAATCACTTGCAAGAGAAGTTAAATTTTTTCCACTTTTTGCTTCAATATCAAGTTGATTTAAAAAAGATGAAATGTCGCCATTAAGAATTGCTGAGCAAAGCTTTGCCAGCACATGACTGTCACTTGCTCCCAAAACCTCAAGCACATCTTTTTGCGTTATCTTGCCATTTGCATAGCTAGCACACATGTCAGCAACCGACAAACAATCACGAACACTACCATTTCCTGCTTTTGCAATTTCCAACAGAGCCTCATCTTCTGCCATAATTTTGCTTTTTGCAAAAATGTTTGCCAGCAAATTTTTTAAAGTGTTTTGATCAACCAATCTAAAATCAAACCTTAAAACTCTTGAAAGTATTGTTGCTGGAAGTTTTTGTGGTTCTGTTGTCGCCAAAACAAAGATGATGTGTGCTGGTGGCTCTTCTAATGTTTTTAATAGTGCATTAAAAGCGCTGTCTGTTAACATATGAACTTCATCAATAATGTAAACTTTGTAACGAACGTTGAGTGGTGCATACTTCACTTTTTCTCTTAAATCTCTAACTTCATCAACCCTGTTGTTACTTGCTGCGTCAATTTCAACAATGTCCATGTTGCTTGAAAGTTTTAAATTTTTGCAAGCCTCACACTGACCACAAGGTGAACCATCTTGTGGGTTTTGGCAGTTTACAGCTTTTGCAAATATTTTTGCCACACTTGTTTTTCCTGTTCCACGGCTTCCACAAAAAAGATAGGCATGGCCAATTTGATTGTTTTTTATTTGATTTTTAAGAGTTTTTATGATGTGATCTTGCCCAACGACCTCTGAAAAACTTGATGGCCTAAATTTTCTGTATAATGCTAAATACATATTAACCTCCAAAACAATTTCTTAATTTATCTTTTGTTCTTGCAATTGCATTTGAAATGCTTTTGGCATCTTTGCCCGTTTTTGCCGCAATGTCATTTGCTGAAAAACCCTTTAAATAAAAGGAAAACACCTTAAATTCAAAATCACTAAGCACAGCTTTTATTTTTTTTGTAAGTTCTTGTTTTTGTTCATTTTCAATCAAACTTTCTTCGGGATTTAATTCTTCACTTAAAAGATAAATTCCCAAACCACTTGCTTCATCAACAACAATCATGCCTTGGTCTGTTATGGGAAGTGAAGAATTTAAATTTGTCTGTTTTTTTCGAAGACTTGCTCTAACAGCCATTTGAACTTGCCTTAAAACACATATGTAGGCAAAAGTTTGAAAACTTGCTTTTTTGTCTTCACTGTAGGTTTGAATTGCCTTATAAAGACCAATCATGCCTTCTTGAATCAAATCTTCTTCATCTCCATCAAGCAAAAAATAACCACGGCAAATGCTTTTAACCATTGGTTTAAAAGCTTCAAGCAATTGTTCAATGGCTTGTTCATCTCCATTTTTAAATTGATCTAAAAAATTCAAAACTTCATCTTGTGTCATTATTTGTTTTCTCCCCTTTGCCTTACTGCCTCAAAAACAGCAATGCCACAAGCAACACTTGCATTTAAAGAATTAACTTTTCCAAACATTGGCAATGTTAAAATGCCGTCACAATTTTTTTTCACCAAAGCGCTTGTTCCATAACCTTCACTTCCAACGACAAGACAAAGTGGCCCTTTTAAATTTTGGCTGTAAAGATTTTCACCACCAAGTTCAACTGCAAAAACCCAAAGTCCTTGCTCTTTTAAAAATTTAATTTCATGATTTAGGTTTGTAACTTTTGCTATTTTCATGTGAGCAATTGCGCCTGCTGATGTTTTTGAAACTGTTTCATTAACATTACAAGCTCTGTGTTTTGGAATTATGATTCCATGAACGCCTGCACATTCACAAACCCTAATCACACTGCCCAAATTGTGTGGATCTTCAACACCATCCAAAATAACAACAAATGGTGCTTCGCCTTTTTTGTCTGCAAAATCAATAATATCTTGAACGCTGCAATACTGAAAATCTTCCACTTCTGCCACAAATCCTTGATGATGAAGCCCTGAGCACAATTTGTCAAGTTTTGGTTTTTCTGAAAATTCAATTTTTATGTTTGCTTTTTTTGCAAGTTTTAAAATTTCACTATCCTTTTCTGCCAAATTTTTTGCAACAAACAATTTAAACACCGCTTTGTTTGCTCGCAGTGTTTCAGTTACGGCATTTTTTCCACAAATTATCATAAAACCACTCCTTGAAATGACAAGTCTAAAATTTCATTAAGTCTTTGCAACTTTTTGGTTAAAAACAAATAACCCAAAAGAGCTTCAAAAGCAGTTGATCGTTTGTAATCTGCAAGTCCTGCATTTTTGCTTTTGCTTGAAGTGTGTGTGTTCCTTGCTCTTCTTACAACATCTTGCTCAACATCTGTTAAGTTTGTTTTTATTTTGTCCAAAAACTCACTTTGGCTGTGAGCATTTACAAGCGCCGTTGCTTTTACATGAAATGTTCCTGATTTTGCGTGTTTGTTTAAAACTTTTGTCCTTGCAAAAAGTGTGAAAAAAGCATCACCAACAAACGCAAGTGATGTAATTGGCATTGCCAAAACTTCTTCTTCACTAAAATTTTGATTGTCAAACATTAATTCCATGACAACAATTATAACACAATAAAAAAATTTTTTCAACCGATTTTCGGTTGATTTTTTAAGTTAAAGTAGCAAGCAATGCCACAAAAAATTTGATAAGCCACCTTGTCTTGATAGTCTGCAGACAAAAGCAAAGCTTCTTCTTCGGCATTAGACAAATAACCACATTCAATCAAAATTCCTGGGCTTTTTGAACAAGTTAAAATGTAAAAATCACCTTCTTTTGGGCTTTTTTTTGCATTTTTTAAATTTTTTTGAAACAAATTTTGCATGTTTAAAGCCAAATCTTTGCTGGTTTTGTCGTTTGGTTTAAAAAACACTTGAGCACCACAAACAGAACTATCGCTAAAATAGTTCATGTGAATGCTTACAACCAAATCGGGGTTTGCTTTTTCTATGATTTTTTTTCTCGCTTGCATATCTTTCATTTTAAAACCACTTGCAAAAACGCCATAAAGGCCTTCCTTGGTTGTTCTTGTTTGAACAACAATTATGTTTAAAGACTTTAATAGTTTTTCAAGTTTGTTTGTTATTTGAAGATTGATGTCTCGTTCAAAAACTCCAGTTTTTCCCTGACTTCCGCCATCAATGCCACCATGACCAGCATCAAGAACAACACAAAATTGTTCTGCAGGGCATGCTGAAACTGGAACTTGAGTGCTCCAATAAAGCACACCTGAAACCAAAATTAACATACAAAAATAACAAATTGATGCAATCATTTTTTTTGTGCAAACAATAAACATATTTCATTTTATGCTTTCTTGGTTTTTAAAATAACAAAAAAAGTGGTTTTAAGCCACTTTTATTGGTTTCATAACTATTTTTCCAGTGCTGCTAACGCTAATTCTTGATTTACTAAAAATGTCATCATCGTCATAAAGTCCATTAAATGCTTTAACCCACTGCTGATTTGTTTGCTCATTTACTGTTGTTTTTGCTGTTGATTGCCATGTTATCATATTAATATCAACTTGTCCTGTTGTTGTCCATTTTAGCAAAAGATTTTCATTTTGTGGAATAACAATGCTTACATTTCCTGAACCTGTGTTTAAAATGCTTAAATCGGGATTTATGGTTGATGCAAATGAACCATAAATGTTGCAGCGACTTGAAGGATTGTCATTTAGTTTGTTAACTCTTACCACACCTGATGCATTCGAAAAGTTGATGTCCCCACCATTGCTTGTTATGTTGATTTCTATTGGTGTGTTGTTTTTGCAATCAATTTTTATATTGCCCACATTTGTTGAAAGTTTTAGTGTGTTTGATGGTTCAAGTAGTGTTATTGGTCCATTAGCACTTTCCCACTCAACAGTGCCCAAAGTTTTTTCAAAGATGCAACTTCCAGATGTCATTTTTGCCATAATATTTCCTTCAACAACTTTACATTCAACATTTGCAGATGTCCCTTCAAGTTGAAGCCCATTTTTTAAGTTTGCAATTCTTGTTTTTGTTTCATATACCTCAAGATCAGCATATTCAAACAAATTTTCTGCATCCAAAATTCCTTTTTTGGAAACAACTTTAAGCGCACCAAAAACATCTCCCAAAACCGTGTGACAATTTTCTGTTTGAATTGTGAGTTTGTTTGCTCTGTTTAACGCATTACCAAACTTGTGAAGTTCTATGTAACCAGATAGTTTTGAAATGCTTAGGTTCATGTCACACAAAAATTCTTGCTGATCAGAACTTAAAATATATCCATTTTCTTTAAAAACACTTAATTTTGTTGTGCAATTTATGTTGTTAAGATTTACAGTTTCTGTTAAGGCGGTTACACTTACATCATTTGTAACTATTGTTTGGCTTTCTTCATCACTGTTTCCACCAAGCCAAACTTTTCCTGTTTTTGTAATAATTTCAAGTGGTTTGTTTTCTAAACCATTTTCTGGAACAATAAAAGTTAATTTTGTTGTTGATCTAGACAAAAATCCTTTTTCTGGTTCTTTAATTTTTACATAAAAAATCTTTTTTCCGTCTTCATTTATGTAATTTTTTGAAGTTTGTGTGCTGTCATAAGTTATGTTGCTTACAGAACCTTTCATAAAGCCAATGTAGGCGCTTGTAACAACACTTAAAACACTTGCGCTGTTGTAACCTTCGTTGTTTTTTGCTGTTCTAACCAAAACATCATAGCCATCTGTTTCAATTCTAACAGCATCAGCCTCATTCCAAAGTGTTGGGTCTGTTTGTGAAAATTCTGATCCATCAACAAAATATTCAATTTGAACTTTTGTTCCATTTGAATTAATTACATGATAGCCAAAAATATAAAATCCTGGAAAAATGTAAAGAACAAGTGCAAACAAAGTGGCAATTGCAAAAAGTACAACTAACACAATCAAAATATATTTTATTATTGATCCAAAAACGCCCATAACAAATACCGCCTTTTTTATTATTTTAATATAAAAATAAAATCAAGTCAACAAAATATCAAAGATTTTGATAACTTGATTTTAAATTATTTTATTAAAACAGCTTTAATTCGTCTAATGCCCGCACTGCTACTTTCTTCTTTTTGAATTTTAAAAGTTCCAAGCTCACCAGTTCTGTTTGCGTGTGGTCCGCCACAAATTTCTTTACTAAAACTGCCCATGGTGTAAACTTTTACTTTGTTTCCATATTTTGATTCAAAAATTCCAATAGCTCCACTTTGCTTTGCTTCGTCTAATGTCATCTCTTCGCAAACAATTGGCACATCTGCTTTTATGGCATCGTTTACAAGTCGTTCAACTTCAGAAAGTTCTTCTGGTGTCATTTTGTGATCACAAACAAAGTCAAACCTAAGTCTTTCTGGTGTAATGTTGCTTCCGCGTTGCTCGGCACCATTACCAATCACTTTTCTAAGTGCAGCATGCAAAAGGTGTGTTGCAGAGTGAAGTTTTGCACTTTCAAAAGAACTGTCAGCAAGACCACCCTTAAATGTTCCAGCGGCTGCTGATCTGCTTTTTTCTTGATGCTCAGCAAAATGCTCTTGAAAGCCTTGTTCATCAACACTGTAGCCGCGCTCAGCGGCCAATTCTTTGGTTATTTCCAAAGGAAAACCAAATGTGTCAAAAAGTCTAAATGCTGCCTTTCCTGAAATGATGTTTTCAACTTTTTCTCCGCTTTTTTCTGCAAATTGTTTGTGTTTTTCAATACCTATCAAAACTTTTTCAAATTCTTTTTTGCCCTCATCTAATGTCTTTGAAAACCTTTCAACTTCTTTAAAAAGTTCTTCCTTGATAAAATCTCTGTTTTTGGCAATGTCGAAATAATCTTGACCATGTTTGTCAACAAAAATATCAACAATGTCAGCAAAAAACTTTGTGTCAAGTTCAATGTTTCTTGCATGATTTACGCTTCGACGAATAAAACGCCTTAAAATGTAGCCTTGACCAACATTTGAAGGAACAACTGAGTGAACATCCCCCAAAACAAAAACTGCCGCACGAAGGTGGTCTGTTATGATACGATAAGATTTTTTTGCACTTTCACTGTCATTATATTTAATTTTTGCCTTTGTTTGCATAAAGTCAATAACTTGTTTAAACACTCCAACATCATAAACACTTTTTGCTCCATTTAAAATGGCAACAATGCGTTCGAGACCCATTCCTGTGTCAATGTTTGGATTGTTGAGCAAAATTGCTGGTTTTCCAGCTTCTTCAACTCGATATTGCATAAAAACGTCATTCCAAATTTCAACATACTTTCCGCAATCACATGATGGGTTGCAACCTTCACAACATTTTGGTTTGCCTGTGTCTAAAAACATTTCACTGTCTGGTCCGCAAGGCCCAACACCACTTCCAAGTGCCCACCAATTTTCATGTTTGTTTAAAAAGAAAACATTTTCAATGCCCATGTTTTTCCAAGCACTAAAAGCTTGTTCATCTCGTGGCGCTGTTTGATCTCCTTCAAAAACTGTTGTTGCAAGTTTTGTTTTGTCAAGACCAAGATATTTTGGACTTGTTAAAAATTCATAAGAAAGTTTTATCATTTCTTCTTTTGGACAAGAACCCAAAAACCAGTTTCCAAGCATCTCAAAACAAGTTAAGTGCCAATCATCACCAACTTCATCAATGTCGTTTGTTCTGATGCATCTTTGAGCGTTGCAAATCCTGGTCCCTGCAGGGTGATTCTCCCCCAACAAATATGGCACAAGT